>JALORV010000221.1 GCA_025458735.1 Burkholderiaceae bacterium
CCTGCGCGAGGTCGGCTTCGCGCACGGCTTCTTCAACATGGAGTTCTTCCACGATCCGGCCAGCGACCGGCTGGCGGTGATCGAGTTCAACCCACGCCTCGCTTCCCAGTTCGGCGACCTGTACCGCGCCGTGCAGGGCATCGATCCGCACGCGATGGCGCTCGCGCTCGCCGCCGGGCAGGACCCGGCGTCACTGCCGCGCCGCGCGCCGACCGCCGGCGTGGCCGCGAGCCTGGTGTGGCGTGCCTTCGATCCCGCGCAGGTGCCCGCCATGCCGTCGCGGCGGCAGCAGGCCGCGCTGGCGGCCGCGTTTCCGGACGCGCCGCTGTCGCTCTATCCGAAGTCCGGCCACGCACTGGCGCGCGACTTCAAGTGGCTCGACAGCACGCGCTACGGGGTGGTCAACCTCGGCGCGCGCGACTGGATGGCGCTGCGCGAAGCCAGCGCCCAGGTGTCCGCACTGCTCGGCTGGCCGGACGCGCCCTTTGCCAGCGATGCGATGACCGCGCACGAGGCCGCGGCAGGCGCGACCGAAGTGCTGCAGGGCGCGGAGTAGCGGCGGCGCCGCTCAGCGCCCGGCCAGTGCCGCCTCGGTGTGCGCCTCCGGACGGGGACGGCGCACGCCGCGCGGCTGGGCAATCAGCGCGCAGGCCACCGCTGCCAGATACGGCAGCGCCTGCATCGTCAGCACCACGATCCACACCAGCATGGCGGGTGCCGTGGCGTCGCGCGCGAGTGCGACCGCGCCGATGCAGGCCACCAGCGCCGCGAGCAGCGCCGCTTCCTCGCGCACGCTGGCCAGCACGCCCGCCACCGCCCCGCCGGCCCCGGCCTTGCGCGTCACCTTGAAGACCGCGCGACGCCCGGTGAGACCGGCCAGCACGCCGCGCGCGATCGTGTGCGACAGCCCCATGCCGGCCAGCGCGGCACTGGCGATGTCGGCCGGCGCACACGGCACGCGCCGCCAGTACAGCAGCGGTCCGAACAGCAGCCGCACGATGAAGAACACCGCCAGGGGCACCACGTACAGCGCCAGCGGCACGCTGAAGTACTGCGGCGCGGCCAGCAGGCCGAAGGTCCAGACCACCGCGAGCAGCGTGAACAGCAGGTGCATCGCATCGCCGACCCACGGCAGCCAGCCGGCGACGAAGTGGTAGCGCTGCCCCAGGCTGAGCGGCGACGGGCCGAGCAGCGCGCCCGCATGCCGGCGCAGGATCTGCATCGCGCCTTCGGCCCAGCGCTCGCGCTGGCGCCGGTAGGCGGCAAAGTCCGCCGGCACCAGCCCGGTGCCGTAGACGCGATCGACGTACACCGCGCGCTCGCCGCCGGCGATCACGCGCAGGCCGAGCTCGGTGTCCTCGCAGATGCAGTCGGGCGTCCAGGCACCGACGCGCTCCAGCGTCGCGCGGCGGATCAGCGTCATGGTGCCGTGCTGCACGATGGCGTTGCGCTCGTGGCGATGATGCATGCCGATGCGGAAGAAGCCCTCGTACTCCCAGTTCATCATGCGGTCGAGCAGGCGTCGGTGCCACTCGCGGTGCGCCTGTGGCGCCTGCACGATGCCGACGCCGGCATCCTCGAAGTAACCGGCGACCTCGCGCAGCCACTCGGGGCGCACGATGTAGTCGGCGTCGACGACGCCGATCCACTGCGCGCGCGCATCGGTCTGTCCGAGCGCGAAGTTGAGCGCGCCGGCCTTGTAGCCGGGCCACTTCGGCAGATGGAAGAAACGCAGCGCCGGATGCGGCCGGCCGGCCGCCGCGAAAGCCTGCAGCCGCGCCTCGACATGCGCCTGCACCGGACGCCACAGCGCCGGATCGCGCGTGTTGTTGTCGACCACCAGGATCTCGAGTGCCGGCCAGTCGAGCGCGAGCAGGCTGTCGACGGTGGCGATCACCATCTCCGGCGGCTCGTTGCAGCAGGCCAGATGAATGCTGACCAGCGGCGCGGGGCTGCCGGCGGCCTGCGGTCGGGGCGCTGCCAGCCGGCGCAGGCTGCCGCGCCAGAACAGTTCCGCGAACTCGAAGGCCTGCGCCAGCACGATCGCGGCCATCAGCGCCAGTCCCGGCAGCAGGAACACCAGCGCAACCGTGTCGACCGCGCGCAGGTAATCCACCAGCGGCAGTGCCGCCAGCAGCACGGCGAACGATGCCACCGCCTGCGCGCAGACGGCAAAGGCGATGCGGCCGGCCAGGCGCATGCGACGGAACTTGATCAGGAACGGCACCGTCGCCAGCAGTGCCAGCGCCGAGGCCAGGGCGGCCTTCAGCGGCCACCACGGTTCCGCATAAACAGGTCCGGTGAACTCGAACTTCGGCTGCCGCGCGGCGTCGTACATGCCCCAGTGGGCACCGACCGGACCCTCGGTGGCGCGCTTCCACGGCTGGTCGATCGCCTCCATCAGGTAGTAGTCGAGGTCGAGGTGCGCAGCGCGGGCGAGGAACTCGCGCAGGAAGATCGCCTGCCGGTCGGGGGTGGCGAGCGCGACGCCCACCGCTTCGCCGCCGCTCGGCCAGCCGATTTCGCCGATGACGATGCGCTTCTTCGGGAAGCGCGCGCGCACCTCGGCGGCGCGCCGCAGCGCCTCGTCGACCGCGGCTTCGAGCGGCACCCCTTCCCAGTAAGGCAGCAGGTGGATGGTGATGAAGTCGACGTGCCGCGCCAGTTCCGGCTGGGCGAGCCAGATATGCCACGGCTCGGCCGTCGACACCGGCACCCGCACCGCCTTGCGCACGCGCGCGAGGTAGCCCTGCAGTTCGGCCGGCGTCAGCTTGCGATGCAGCAGCGTTTCGTTGCCGACGATGATGCGATCGATGTTGCGATGCTTGCGAGCAGCGTCGATGGCGGCGCGGATTTCGATGTCGTTGTTGTCGAAGCGGCGGTCGAGCCAGACGCCGGCCGCCAGGCGCAGCCCGTGCTCCGCCGCGATCTCCGGCAGCTGCGGAAACTCCGCCGAACTGTAGGTGCGCAGGCGCGCCGTGTGCGTCGCCAGCAGCCGCATGTCCTCGTGCAGTTCGTCGTCGGTCGGAAAGCGCTGCGCCAGCGGACTCTCCCAGCGCTGGAAGGCGTTGTAGGCGAGCCCCGCCACGCGCACCGGCGCATCGGGCGCCGCCAGCGGCGGGTTGAAGGCACTCCACGCCGCCCAGTTGACGGTACTGACGCCGGCCGCCACCGCCAGCACGCCGAACCACGCCGCCAGCCGCTGCAGGCGCGTGCTTTTTGCACTCCCTGCGACTCCGACCCCCGACGCCGGTTCGCCGCCCACGGCAGAATCCGCCTCTTGCTTGCCACCGGCTGCAGTTGCGGCTCCTGCCTCATCGTGTTCACTGCGGCGCCTGGCGCCAGCACCCGATCCCGCTCTCACTGCCACGCTCCCGCACTCACGACATTCATCCCTTGAACCCGTTGCCTGCAAGTTCCGCACCCGATAACGCGGCACCGGCCCG
>JALORV010000222.1 GCA_025458735.1 Burkholderiaceae bacterium
CGAAGCGTTGACAGGGGTACGTGCAGGCCAGCCATTGAGCCGCGTAAGAAATTCGATCCGGGTGCCGACGCCGTCCGATCTGCGGAAGGCAACACGCACGGGCGCGCCATCGCAAGCGTCCGTGCGACCCGGCGTGGTCGTAGACCCTGGCATGCACGCACGCTCCTTGCACGGGAACCGGGAGATCTCCAGTCTGACCGCCGGTGCCAGTTGTGGCCGGCGGCCCGCATCGGGAAGGTGAGGAGCCGACGCCGATGATGCACGGGCTGGAGAAGTCAGACCTCGCCGTAGTAGCGATGAAGCCTGCGAACAATGCCGGGTCACCGGTGGCGGAGTGGGTGGAGCCAAGGGCGGGGACCAAGGGGAACGCGGACCCGCCACGCACGCGACGGACTCAGAGCCGCGATAGCGTGTCCCAGGGGCTGGAACGCGTACGGCAGGCCGCAAGGCAAAGGAAGAGGCAAGCGTTCACCGTGGCAGGACTACGAGTCGGGCTTGGAGGATCGCCTTCAGGACCTGCACACCCGGGTCCACCGCGGCACGTACCGGGCGCTGCCCGTGCGGCGACGGTTCATCCCGAAGCCGGACGGGCGACAGCGCCCACTCGGCATTGCCGCGCTGGAGGACAAGATCGTCCAGCGTGCAGTCGTCACCGTGCTCAATGCGATCTACGAGGAAGACTTCCTCGGCTTCTCGTACGGGTTCCGGCCCGGGCGAGGGCAGCACGATGCATTGGACGCCTTGTGTGTGGCGATCAAGGGCAGGCGCGTGAACTGGATACTCGACGCCGACATCAAGGGCTTCTTCGACGCGGTGCACCACTCGTGGCTGCTGCGCTTCGTGAGGCACCGCGTTGGCGACGAGCGCATCGCCCGGCTGGTGGGCAAGTGGCTCAAGGCCGGGGTCCTGGAAGACGGGCACTGGAGCGCCAATGAACAGGGGACGCCACAAGGCGCGGTGATCTCACCGCTGCTGGCCAACGTCTACCTGCACTACGTCTTCGACCTGTGGGCGCAGCAATGGCGGCGGCGCGAAGTCAAGGGCGACATGATCGTGGTGCGCTATGCCGACGATCTGGTCGTGGGCTTCGAGCATGAGGCCGAGGCGCGCCGATTCTGGGACGCGATGCGAACGAGGTTCGAGCAGTTCTCGCTCGAACTGCACGGGGAAAAGACCCGGCTGCTGGAGTTCGGCCGCTATGCGATCGAGCGGCGGCAGCGCAACGGGCAGGGCAAACCGCAGACGTTCAACTTCCTGGGGTTCACGTTCATCTGTGGCCGCTCGCGGCGCGGGGCATTCTTGCTTCGGCGCCATACGCGACGCGACCGCATGCGTGCCGCCTTACGAGAACTCAAGGACGAGATGCGGCGACGACGCCACGACAGCCTGGCCGAGCAAGGTCGATGGCTGCGGGCGGTGGTCGCCGGTTACTTCGCGTATCACGCGGTGCCGACCAATGCCCACGCTCTCGGGGCGTACCGGCACCATGTCCTGGACCTGTGGCGGCGCTCGCTGAAGCGGCGCAGCCAGAAGGACCGCATAACGTGGGCGCGGATGGACCGGCTCGCCGACGAGTGGCTGCCACCACCCCATGTGCTTCACCCGTGGCCCGAAGAGCGGATGGCCGTCAGATACCCGAGGTAAGAGCCGTATGCCTTAATTGGGCACGTACGGATCTGTGCGGGGGGTGCCGGGTAACCGGCATCCCTACCGCGATCGCCAACAAACGGCGGGCTGCTGCCGTCGGCGGCCAGCCGCTGCGCCTCGGCGATCACGCGCTCCAGCATGTCGACCTGCCCCTGGTCGTAGAAGAAGCAGCAGGCAGCCGGCTTCCTCGAAGCCATAGCGCGAGTTGCCATGGGACCAGTCGGGCAGGCTTTGCGCGTGCGCCATCACCGCGGCCAGGGCGGCCAGCGTCTGCGTGCGGTCCAGCAGGAGGTCGAAGTGCTGGACCAGACTGGCCTCGGCCGCCTGGGCGTGATCCTCGAAGCGGTCCTTGCGCTCCACTGAGAAGCTCAGATCCCGCGGATCGATGCCCAGGTGCTCCAGAGACCCCGGCTTCAGGGCCACCACCGCGGGCCAGCCGTGCCCGGGGTTCCTGGGCGGCGCCCAGGGCGCGAGGAACTGGCGCAGGTATGCACTGACCGCCGGGCAGTCGAACGCCATGGGCCCGAAGGCGACCGCCGCCTTGGTAGCGTTGCTGAAGTCGAAGCGCAGGGTCTGCCCGACGTCCGCTCCGACACGCCTCAGGACGAAGCGGCGGGGCTCTTCTTCCCGCGCCGCGAAGCCACGCGCCTCGGCCAAGGCGCACAAGCGCGGCCACAACTGCTCGACCATGACCTGCGGCGGCAGCCGGTCATCGGGCTGCGGCAGCCGGCGCGGCGGGATGGCGGACGGCCGCCACTGCCCCCGCCAGGCCGGCAAGGCGGCCAGCCGTTCGGCGCAGGTTCTCAAGACGCCCGGGTGGTGATTGGGGTGCGGTGCGGAGCGGGCCAGCTCGGCCTCCAGCGCGGCCTGCACGTCGACCTGTCCGGTCCAGTGCACCAGTGCCAGCGCCAGGCGGTCGATGATTGGGTAGGCGGGCCAGTCCTGGGGTGCCAGGCAGCAGCGCACGATGCCCGGCACATCGCGGCAGGCGTCCAGCAGGGGCAGATAGGCGGACTGCACGAAGCCGAGCAGCACGGGCAGCAGCGCTTCCACCTCCGCGCCGGTGTGACGTGTCAGGTTGCAGAACACGAGATGAGGCCCCCAGTTGGGGGTCTGCAGAGCCATCCCGTGCGGCGCGAGCGCGTCATGGCTGTGCGCCTGGCAGCGCAGTTCGTCCATCCGGACCGTCCGGTACAGCGCATGCGGCAGTTCGGGCTCCAGGCTCGCCGAGGGCACCAGCACGATGCTGTCGTGTGGCGCCGTGAGGGTCAGGTGGATGTGCTGCAGCCCCGCCTCGGTGGCACGTGTGAAGCGCAGGCTGTGCTGCACGTCGAAGGCGCCGAAACCGGCGCGCGCCAGCGCCGGGCCCAGCACCTCACGCAGGCGCCCGCGCACCCAGGCGGTGGTCAGCGGTGATGGCGCGGCACCCGCCGCAGGCATCGATGCAACGGGCGTGGCGCGCGGGCGCAGGGGCCGGCGGCCCTCAACGGTCAGCGCCCATCCCCCCGGCAGGTAGCACCGGCCAGCCTGCTCGTCGTAGACGCACAGGCCCATCGGCAGCGCCAGGCCCACCAGCGCCGGGAGCAGCTGCGTCTGGCCGCCGTCGTACAGGCCCAGGCTGTAGACCGCCGTGCCACCGGTTTCGCCATCGGGCACCGACTCCAGCCACAGCGGCTGTCCATCGACCGTGCCGCCCACCTCCACCGGGAATCGCTTGATCAGCGCCTGCGCCAGCGCGAGGAACTTCGCGTTCGGCGCCGCCGCCGTGGCGGACAGGCGCCCGTGCAGCGCCGTGGCCTCCTCCAGCGTGGCCGCGCCCGGATGCTCGAACAGGTGCACGACATAACTCATGGCGCGGGCGCCCGGGGGTCTCGGGGCGGCACCGGCGGCCTTGCCGCGGCGTCGTCGGCCTGGCGCTGGCGTGCCCGGCGCCGGCCGACGAGCGCCCCGGCCAGGACGACCATCAGGACGCCGCCGGCCACGAGCAGGTGGCCCGCGCCGAGCCGCCGCCTGCGCCCGCCGAACCGCAGCGGCAGCACCGGCGGCGGCGCGGTGGCGGCCACCGGCACGACCGCGGCCGACGCCGCGAACGGCATCAGCATCTTCCGGCGCGGCAAGGGTGACGGGCTCATGGTCGGTGTCTCCGCGGGGCGGGCGCCCGGCCCGGACTGTAGGGCCTCGGGCGCCGCCGCAGGGCGTCTCGGCAGCAGTCTGGGCGCCGGGGCGCCCACCATGTCACGCCAAGCGGCCCCGTCCGCCCATCGCCATCGCGGGTATGGCCCCGGTGGGGATTCGCGGTCCGAGCCGGGGGGGCACGGCCCCCGGCGGCCGGCCGCCGGCAGCCGGCCGCCACCATGCGCCGCAGGGTGCCGATCCAGGCCTGCAGCGCCACCATCTGTGCACCGACGAAGGTGCGTGCCGGCTCGTCCGTGCAACGGCCGTCGGCGCCGAACTTCTCAGCCGCGCCCGGGGGACCCGTCACGCCGCGCTCAGGTCGTCAGGCCGGTAGCCACCGGTTCTGGGCCACTCGGCGGCACTCTTTACGCGCCACCGCTGCGTTCACAAAGCGAGTGTTCGGCGCTGCCCGTCTGGCTGGCGCAGGACGTGTCACCGCTTCGACTTCGGCCGCACTCACCAAAGCGACCCGGTGCTGACCGACGACCACGCGACTTCGGCGCCAAGAAGCGGTCCCTTGGTCCGCGCCCACGCCTGAGTGGGTCGAATCGAGGTCCTGCCTCCAGCCCACACCACTGCCTATCGCCCGAGACACGTTAGCTTCCCTCACCGCCGCGAGCGGGTGCCTTACAATGCGAATTTGAGTAAGGAGCTCCACATGGCAGAGTCCACCATAACCTCAAAGGGTCAGACGACCGTTCCGGCTGACATCCGGGCCCTCGTGCACGCCAAGCCCGGCACGCGTCTGGTCTGGTCGGTGATGCCAGACGGCACCATCATCGTCAGAGCCAAGAGCAAGTCCATCCTGGACATGGCTGGAATGCTCAGGGCCCCGAAAGGCAAGCGGGTGAGTGTCGAAGAAATGAATCCCTGGCGTTGAGGGCTGCATGCCAGCACTCGACACGAACGTGCTGGTTCGCTACGTCGTTCAAGACGACAGCGGACAGCTCGCCGCTGCCAGGCGCCTGATCGAGCGCTGCGTCGGCGCAGGCCATTCGCTATTCGTTCCGGTGACCGTGAGCCTCGAACTAGAATGGGTGCTGCGCGCCAACTTCGGATACGTCAAGGACGACGTGCTGCAGGTGCTCTCGAACCTGTTCTCGGCGGCGGAGCTGGTCTTCGAGTCCGAACGAGCCTTGGAAGTCGCTCTGCAACTCTACCGCGAGGGAACGGCGGACTTCGCCGACTGCCTGCACATCGCATTGGCGACAGAGGCCGGCGAGCAGCCGCTGTGGACATTCGACAAGAGCGCTGCGCTGTGGACATTCGACAAGAGCGCTGGGGACTAAACCGCTCGCGCGGTAAGCGCTCCGGCGAGAGTGGTGGCGGTCCGCCGTGCCGCCGGTTCTGCGATGTTGGTGATCGAGGCAATCCGCCTCGTTCGCTGACAGGAGCAGGATCATGGACTTCTCGACTCCCACCGTCTCTCCGTTGCGCCAACGCATGCTCGATGACATGCGCATGCGCAAGTTCGAGCCCAAGA
>JALORV010000223.1 GCA_025458735.1 Burkholderiaceae bacterium
GCGCGACCGGGACGGTCGACTCGCGCTGACTTTCGAGGTGGCCTACGGGCATGCCTGGCGGCCGGCATCGCGCGAACGTGGCCAGCAGGCGATCAGCGTGGCGGCACTGCGCGATGAGTTGTCACGCAGGAGGCGCTAAAGTGCGCCCTTTAGCCGTCATGACACGCGGGACGCGCTGCGTTTGGGGGCGGACCGATCATTCCGACTGCCGTTTTCGCCACGCAGGGCACCGGCAGTCCGCGAGCATTTCAACCATCACCACGGAGGAAGCATGAGCCTGATCTCGTTTTTCAAGGATGCCGGCGAGAAACTGTTCGGCAAGAAGGTGCAGGAGGTGCAGGCGGCGCCGGCCCAGGTTGACCCCGCGGTGCTGGCCGAGGCCAACCGCGAGGCCGCCACCGCGATCGAGAACTACATCAACACCTTCGGCTTCACGGTGACTGCGCTGACGGTCACCTATGACGGCGCCACCGGCGTGGCCAAGGTGTTCGGCGTCGCGAAGGACCAGGAGACCAAGGAAAAGGTCATCCTTGCGGCGGGCAACGTGCAGGGCGTGGGCGGTGTTCACGACAACATGACCGTCGACCTGTCGCAGCCGGAGGCCAAGTTCTACACGGTGGCCAAGGGCGACACGCTGTCGAAGATCGCCAAGGAGTTTTATGGCAACGCCAATGCCTACATGAAGATCTTCGAGGCGAACAAGCCGATGCTGACGCACCCCGACAAGATCTACCCGGGTCAGAACCTGCGCATCCCGGCCGAGTAGGCGCCTGGCGGCGCGGGTCCGCGGGCGACCGCGGTCGCGCCGGCGCTTTGCATATAATCCGGCCGTTTTGCGCCGACCCGGTCGACGCGAAGGCAGGTGCAGGCGTGACCGAGTCCACGACTTGGCTGATCAGAAGGAACTGCTCGGCCAGTCCGAGGCAGCTGGCGATGGTGTTCGCATCGCTGGTCGCCGTCTCGTTTGCCTTTGGTGCCGCCTTCGCCGCGCAGGGGCTGTGGCTGGTGCTGCCCTTCGTCGGCCTCGAAGTGCTGGCGGTTGCCGTGGCCTTCGTGTGCTACGGCAAGCACGCCGCCGACTTCGAGCGCATCGAGTTGAGCGGCGCGCGCCTGGTCGTGCTCCGGCACGACGCGGGGCGGGACAGTGAAGTGGCCTTCGACCGGCCGTGGGTGCGGGTCGAGGTGTCAGAGCAGGGGGTCGACCTGGGCCGTCGCGTGCGGGTCGAACTGGTCTCGGCGCAGCGGCGCGTCGAGGTGGGGCGATATCTCGTGGACAGCCGGCGCGCCGAGCTGGGACGCGAGCTCAGGGCGGCACTCGGGGCCGCGGTGTGACCGGGCCGCCGGGCGACTCTAGGCCGGAAAAGAACGGACAGGCGATGGCAATGACAGCAAAGAGACGATCGGCGGCAGTTCGTGTCGCCATGGCCACTCTGGCGACGCTGATGTCTGGCGTTGCGGGAACCGCCGCGGCGGTGCAGAGCCGCTTCAACCTGGCGCCGCCGGTCACGCCGATCGCGCAGGAGGTCTACAGCCTGCACAACCTCATGCTGGTGATCTGCACCGTCATTTTCGTGGCGGTGTTCAGCGTGATGTTCTATTCGATCTGGAAGCACCGCAAGTCCAAGGGGGCCGTGGCGGCCAACTGGCACGAGAACACGACGGTCGAGATCGTTTGGACCGTGATTCCGTTCATCATCGTGATCGTCATGGCCCTGCCGGCCACGCGGACGGTGGTGGCGATGAAGGACACCAGCAACTCCGATCTCACCATCAAGGTCACCGGCTACCAGTGGAAGTGGGGCTACGACTACATCCGCGGCGAAGGCGAGGGCATCGGCTTCCTGTCGCAGCTGGCCACGCCGGTGGCGCAGATCGAAGGCCGCGAGCCGCGCCCCAGCACCTACCTGCTGGAAGTCGACAATCCGCTCGTGGTCCCGGTCAACAAGAAAGTGCGCATCATCACCACGGCCAATGACGTGATCCACGCCTGGTGGGTACCCGCCTTCGCGGTCAAGCAGGACGCGATTCCCGGCTTTGCGCGCGATACCTGGTTCAAGGCCGAGCAGATCGGCACCTTCCGCGGCCAGTGCGCGGAACTGTGCGGCAAGGACCACGCCTTCATGCCGATCGTGGTGAACGTGGTGTCGGCCGAGGACTACAGCAAGTGGGTCGCAGAACAGAAGGCGAAAATGGCTGCGTCCGCCGATGATCCGAACAAGACGTGGACGCAGGCCGAACTGGTGGCACGCGGCGAGAAGGTCTACCAGGCCAACTGCCAGGCCTGCCACCAGGCCAACGGCCTCGGCGTGCAGGGCGCCTTCCCGGCGCTGGCCGGCAGCAAGGTGGTGACCAGCAAGGCCGACCAGATCGCGATGCTGCTCAACGGCAAGAATGCGATGCCGTCGTGGAAGAGCCTGTCGGACGTGGAACTGGCTGCCGTCGCGACGTACACGAAGAACGCGTGGGGCAACAAAGCTGGCGAGGTCCAGCCGACCGAGTTCAAGGCGGCGCGCAAGTAGTCGCGCCAGCCAGCCGCGTCCGCCCGCATCAGACGAACAAAGGATCAGGAGCTTCCATGAGCGCAGTCGTTCATACCCCGGCCGCCGGCCATGCCGATCATGATCACGCGCACGATCATCCGCACGGCTGGCGCCGGTGGCTGTTCGCGACCAACCACAAGGACATCGGCACGATGTACCTGTGGTTTTCCTTCACGATGTTCCTGATCGGCGGCGTGCTGGCACTCGGCATCCGGCTCGAGCTGTTCCAGCCTGGCTTGCAGTACTGGCGTCCCGAGTTCTTCAACCAGCTCACCACGATGCACGGCGTCATCATGGTGTTCGGCGCGATCATGCCGGCCTTCGTCGGCTTCGCGAACTGGATGGTGCCGCTGCAGATCGGCGCGCCGGACATGGCGTTCGCGCGCATGAACAACTTCAGCTTCTGGCTGCTGCCGCCGGCCGCGCTGCTGGTGGTTGCCTCGTTCTTCGTACCCGGCGGCGCCACGGCGGCTGGCTGGACGCTGTACGCGCCCCTCACGGTGCAGATGGGCCCGGGCATGGACATGGCCATCTTCGCGCTGCACATCCTCGGCGCATCGTCCATCATGGGCTCGATCAACATCGTCACGACCATCCTGAACATGCGCGCGCCCGGCATGACGCTGATGAAGATGCCGATGTTCGTCTGGACGTGGCTGATTACCGCGTACCTGCTGATCGCGGTGATGCCCGTGCTGGCCGGCGCGATCACGATGACGCTGACGGACCGCCACTTCGGCACCAGTTTCTTCAACGCTGCCGGCGGCGGTGACCCGGTGATGTACCAGCACATCTTCTGGTTCTTCGGGCACCCCGAGGTCTACATCATGATCCTGCCGGCGTTCGGCATCGTCAGCCAGATCATCCCGGTGTTCGCGCGCAAGCCGCTG
>JALORV010000224.1 GCA_025458735.1 Burkholderiaceae bacterium
GCTGATCGCGCCGATCGCGATGGAAGAAGGCCTGCGCTTTGCCATCCGCGAAGGCGGCCGCACCGTCGGCGCCGGCGTGGTGGCAAAGATCGTCGAGTAAAGCCGGACGCGCGCGTTGAACTCGGGCCGGCCCTCCGGGGCCGGCCTCTCGCTCTTTGAAAAGGATCAGAAATGCAAAGCCAACGTATCCGCATCCGCCTGAAGGCGTTCGATTACAAGCTGATCGACCAGTCGGCCCTCGAGATCGTCGACACCGCCAAGCGCACCGGTGCGGTCGTGCGCGGTCCGGTACCGCTGCCGACCCGCATCCAGCGCTTCGACATCCTTCGCTCGCCCCATGTGAACAAGACCTCGCGCGACCAGCTCGAGATGCGGACGCACCAGCGGCTGATGGACATCATCGACCCGACCGACAAGACGGTCGATGCGCTGATGAAGCTCGACCTGCCGGCCGGGGTCGACGTCGAGATCAAGGTCCAGTAGAAGATTTGCCAGCGGCCTGCGGCTCGGGATAGAATCGCAGGCTTCTCGCGGCGTGGCCGGCAAAGCCGGTCCGGACCGCGAAAATTTTTGGTCCCGGCCAATCGAAGCCGGGGATGGAGATAAGAATGAGCGAAGCTCGCTCGGCGCTCGGCTCCTCATTGGGGCTGCTCGGCCGAAAAGTCGGCATGACGCGCATTTTCACCGACGACGGTGAGTCCGTACCGGTGACCGTGCTGGATGTGTCGAACAACCGCGTCAGCCAGGTCAAGACGCCGGAAGCCGACGGCTATGCCGCGGTTCAGGTGGCCTACGGCAGCCGCAAGTCCTCCCGAGTTGCCAAGCCCCAGGCGGGCCACTACGCCAAGTCGGGCGTCGAGGCCGCCTCGGTGCTGCGCGAGTTTCGTGTCGATGCCGCCAAGGCCGGCGAACTGAAGGTCGGTGCCGTCATCGGCCTGGACCTGTTCGCCGTCGGCCAGAAGGTGGACGTCACCGGCGTGACCATCGGCAAGGGCTTCGCCGGTGCGATCAAGCGCCATCACTTCTCGTCCAACCGTGCCACGCACGGCAACTCGGTGTCGACCAATGCGCCGGGCTCGATCGGAAACCGGCAGGACCCGGGCCGCGTCTTCCCCGGCAAAAGAATGGCAGGCCACCTCGGTGACGCACAGCGCACGACGCAGAACCTGGTGGTGGCGCGCATCGATGCCGAGCGTGGACTGCTGCTGATCAAGGGCGCCGTACCGGGATCGGCTGGCGGCAACGTGATCGTGCGTCCGGCGGTCAAGGCCAAGGCGGCCGGCAAGAACGCGGCCAAGGCCTAAGGAGGGGCGATGGAACTCAAGCTTTTGAACGCCCAGGGTCAGGCCGCCGGCACGACAGCCGCGCCGGAGACGCTGTTCGGGCGCGACTTCAACGAGGCGCTGGTGCACCAGATCGTCGTGGCCTACCAGGCCAACGCACGGCAGGGCACGCGGTCGCAGAAAGACCGGACGACGGTCAAGCATTCGACCAAGAAGCCCTGGCGCCAGAAAGGCACCGGACGTGCGCGCGCGGGCATGACCTCGAGCCCGATCTGGCGTGGCGGCGGCCGTACCTTCCCGAACTCGCCGGACGAGAACTTCACGCACAAGGTCAACAAGAAGATGTACCGGGCCGGCATGACGTCGATCCTGTCGAAGCTGGCGCGCGACGACCGCATCGCCGTGGTCGACGGTCTCGCGGTCGACTCGCCCAAGACCAAGCAGCTTGCCGACAAGCTCAAGGCGATGGGGCTGCAGTCGGTGCTGATCATCACCGATGCGGTCGACGAGAATCTGTACCTGGCGTCACGCAACCTGAAGAACGTGCTGGTCGTCGAGCCGCGCTACGCGGACCCGCTGTCGCTGATCCACTACAAGAAAGTGATCGTGACGAAGCCGGCGATCGCCAAGCTCGAGGAGATGTGGGGATGAGCACGCCGACCCGTCAGGACCGTCTTTACACCGTGTTGCTGGCGCCGATCGTGTCCGAGAAGAGCACGATGATCGGCGAGAAGAACGACCAGGTCGCCTTCCGCGTGATGCAGGACGCCACCAAGCTTGAGGTCAAGGCCGCCGTCGAACTGCTGTTCAAGGTGCAGGTCGACAAGGTTTCCATCCTGAACCAGAAGGGCAAGAGCAAGCGTTTCGGCCGTTTCACCGGCCGGCGCGGCAACGTGCGCAAGGCGTACGTGAGCCTGAAGGAAGGTCAGGAGATCAACTTCGCGCAAGAGGTGAAGTAAATGGCACTCGTCAAGGTCAAACCGACGTCTGCCGGCCGGCGCGGGCTGGTCAAGGTCGTCAACGACAAGCTGCACAAGGGCAAGCCCTACGCCGGCCTGCTCGAGAAGAAGATCCGCTCGTCGGGCCGCAACAACCTGGGGCGCATCACGACGCGCCACATGGGTGGCGGTCACAAGCAGCACTACCGTGTCATCGACTTCAAGCGCGCCAAGGATGGCGTGCCGGCGAAGGTCGAGCGGCTCGAGTACGACCCGAACCGCTCGGCCCACATCGCGCTGCTGGTGTATGCCGATGGTGAGCGCCGTTACATCATCGCGCCGAAGGGACTGACGGTCGGCGCGCAGCTGATGAGCGGCAACGAGGCGCCGATCCGGGCCGGCAACACCCTGCCTTTGCGCAACATCCCGGTGGGCACCACCGTGCATTGCGTCGAGATGCTGCCTGGAAAGGGTGCGCAGCTGGCGCGCGCCGCCGGCACGTCAGTGCAGCTGCTGGCCCGTGAAGGGACCTATGCGCAGCTGCGACTGCGTTCGGGCGAGATTCGCCGCGTGCTGATCGATTGCCGCGCGACCATCGGCGAAGTCGGCAACGAAGAGAACAACCTGCGGCAGATCGGCAAGGCGGGTGCCATGCGCTGGCGCGGCGTGCGTCCGACGGTGCGCGGCGTGGCGATGAACCCGGTCGATCACCCGCACGGCGGCGGCGAAGGCCGCACCGGCACCAAGCGCGACCCGGTCAGCCCGTGGGGCCAGCTCGCCAAGGGCTATCGCACCCGCAACAACAAGCGTACCGACACGATGATCGTGCAGCGGCGTAATCGCAAGTAAGGGGTCCTGAATGTCTCGTTCTCTTAAAAAGGGCCCGTTCGTCGACGGGCATCTGCTGAAGAAGATTGAAACGGCGCAGGCGACCCGCGACAAGAAGCCGATCAAGACCTGGTCGCGCCGCTCGATGATCCTGCCGGAGTTCATCGGACTGACGATTGCCGTGCACAACGGCAAGCAGCACGTTCCGGTCTACATCAACGAAAACATGGTCGGTCACAAGCTCGGCGAATTTGCTCTGACCAGGACCTTCAAGGGACACGCGGCCGACAAGAAGGCCACCGTGGCCAAGAAGTAGGGTGATGACGATGGAAACCACTGCATCGGTGCGCGGCGTGCGGCTGTCGGCCCAGAAGGTTCACGCAGAAGAAGGCCGCCGGCATCATCCGGAAGGCACTGCAGTCCGCGATCGCAAACGCCGAGCACAACGATGGCGCCGACATCGACGAACTGCGCGTGACGAGCATCCAGGTCGAGAAGGCCGCCACGCTGCGCCGCTTCGCGGCGCGCGCGAAGGGTCGTGGTGCCCGCATCGGCAAGCAGACCTGTCACATCTTCGTGACGGTCGGCGACGCCAAACCCAAGAAATAGGTG
>JALORV010000225.1 GCA_025458735.1 Burkholderiaceae bacterium
TTGGTGCACACCTGCGGCATCGTTGGCTTGGCCGCGGGGGCCTGCGCCAGCGCCAAGGTTCCGGCGGTGAACAGGGCGAGTCCAACGCCCACGTGAAGTGCCTTCATGATTCCTCCAGCGGTGAGTGAAACGACAATCGGTCGGTCAGGGTGTGTTGGGAAAGCCGGCTTCGCCGCAGCGTTTGGCGCGGGCGAGCCGGTGGCAGTCGTCGGCGTACTCGGGTTCCCGGCGCGCGCCCTCGGACAGCATCGCCAGTACCCGCATGGCCCAGCCCGGCAGCTCCGGATCGAGCCGGTACATGATCCAGGTGCGCTGGCGCCGCGACACGAGCACGCCGGCCTCGCGCAGCGCAGCGAGGTGGCGCGAAATCTTGGGCTGCGGCTCTTGCAGCGCGTCGACCAGCCGGCAGACGCACACCTCGCGCTCGTCGAGCAGCAGCGTCAGCAGCCGGCGCCGCGTGCCGTCGGCGAGGAGTTCGAACAGCGTTGCGGTGCCAACCCTCGGGTGCGCCGACGCGTCGGCGACGGTGGCGGGTCTGCGCGTGCGAGCCCGGTCTGCCGGGACGGACGTCGTGCCGCGGCGCGAAGAGGTCGCGCCGCGCGCGGCAGTCGGGTTCGTGGCCATGAGGGTGGCGCCTTCGCGTGACCGCGGGGGCTCAGAAGCCGGCGTGCACCACGACGCTCGCCTGACCGGCATTGACCATCACCCAGCGCAGCGTGTAGCCGCCCACCAGCACCAGCAGCGCCGGGACGATGGTGTGCGGTATCCGGTGCGAGAGTTCCAGGCCCTGCAGCACGATCGGCAGCAGCACTCCGGCGACGACGATCACGCCCCAGAAGTGCCATGCGTACGCACCGGTCGTGATCAGTGCCGCCGCCTCGATGTGCGAGGCCGATGACATCAGCAGGTTGGCGAGGAGCAGGCCGATGAGGATCAACTCGACCACCAGGAAGAACACGTCAACGCGAATCAGCGCAACGACGGTGCTGCGCTCGGGTGGCTTCGGCCCGAGCGGCTGGATCATCGCGGAGATCGCGCCGCCGATCATCCCCTGTGGCGCCGGACGATCGGCGGGCAGCACGACCGACGCGATGTGCATCATGGCCGCGCCGGCCGACATTCCCGAGAACAGGAACAGGGGCCCCAGGATCGCGCTGTTCCACAGCGGTCGTGCGACCATGGTATTGAGCAGGATCCCGGTGTAGATGCCGATTCCGACGCCGAGCGCGATGTTGGTCCACCCCAGCGTCTTCATCCGCCCCGGATGGTCGACGATCCCCGCGGAGAGCTGCTGCAGCCTAGGCACGCGCTTGCCGAGCCACGGCCAGACCTCGGGCAGCCGGATGAGTGCCGAGACGAGCAGCACCGCGTAGACGAGAAGCAGCACCCACGAACCCCAGGACATCGGAGAGGTGACCTGGAACGTCGTGTAGATTCGCCATACGTACAGCTTGTGCGTGAGATCGAGGAACAGCGCGCCCATGCCTGCATTGAGCAGCATGAAGGCGAAGAGCGGCGTCTGCATCGAGAAGAAGCTCCGGGGTAGAGGGGAATCTCCCAGCTCCATACCGCAAGCACGGGGTCGATCAGCGCGTTGTGACGGGTGGATGTGATTTCGAGCATTGCGGTGCGCTCCTCAGATCAGGTAGAAGACCCGCGGCCTGGTTCCCGCCTCGGGCATGATCGTGTGAAATCGCGCGGTGCGCAGCAACTCGCTCACCTTGCTCTTCGGGTCGTCGAGGTCGCCGAAGTGCATGCAGTGCGTCGGGCAGACCGAAACGCAGGCCGGATCGAGGCCTTCCCGCGTGCGGTGGTCGCAGAACGTGCACTTGTCGATGTAGCCCTTCGGATGCACGTAGCGCGCCCCGTACGGGCACGAGGCGATGCAGGCCTTGCAGCCGATGCACTTCTCCTTCGTCACCTGCACGGTCCTGCCGAACTCCTCGACATGGCTGGCGCCGGTCGGACAGCACGACACACAGGGCGGGTTGTCGCAGTGGTTGCAGCGCTCCGAGCGGATCTCCAGCGTCAGCGTGGGATAGTCGCCGCGCGTCTCGGTCGTGATCCAGTCGCGGCAGAAGCCCTCGGGGACGTCGTTCTCGGTGCGGCAGACGACGACGCAGTCCATGCAACCCACGCATTTGCGGGTGTCGATGACCATTCCAAAGCGGGGCATCTCAGGCCTCCTGCCGGGCCGTCTCAAAGGAGGCCTGCGCCCCCTTGGGGGGAAGCGAACACGAGGCCGAAGGCCGACGGACAGCCGAAGGCTGGTCCCGCAAAGCGGGATGCGGCTCTGCCGCACAAAGTGAGCTACGGGGGGATGTCATTTCACGCCTCCCTTACGAAAGTGACCTGGTTGCTGTGGATGCTGGTGCCGCCCATCAGCGGATCGGTCTTGTAGCGCGTGAGCAGGCCCGCGGCGCTCGCTCCCCGCAGATAGGCGCTCTTCAGCATCTTGTTGGTGCTGCCGAAGCCGTGGGTGATGTAGACGCAGCCCGGCCGGATGCGGTTGGTCGCCTTGACTTGGACGCGATTGCTGACGACGCCGTCCTGGTTCTTGAGTCGCACGTACTGGCCGTTCTTGAGGCCTTCCCGCGCTGCCGTCGTGACGTTCACCCAGACCTGGTTCTCGACCACCAGGTCGCGCAGCAGCGGATTGCTCTGGGTGCGGCTGAACGTGTGTACCGGACAGCGGCCGGTGACAAGGCAGTAATAGCCCTTCGGACCACGCTCGTGCCGCGTGTATTTCGGCACCGGGTCGAATCCCGCCTTGGCAAGCTGGTCGGACCAGAACTCGACTTTCTTCGACGGCGTGTCGAACTCGAGCGCGAGCCCCTCATCGACGGTGATCGGCTTCGGCGTGCCCATGATCACGCCTTCCCTCTTGAGCGTTTCCCAACTCAAGCCGGCGTTCGTGACCCGCGTCTTGAGATACTCCTCCATGTCCTTGAACGGCATGCAGGCGCCGATGCCGAGCTTCTCGGCGAGTTGCTTGGCGATCCACCAGCCGGGCTTCTGCTCGTGCGGGGACGAAACCACGGGTTGGCGAAGCGACACCCAGCCGACACGGCCGTATCCGGTGAGGAGTTCGTCGTAGCGCTCGAGGAAGATCGATTCCGGCAGGATGACATCCGCGTAGGCCGCGGTCTCGCTCGGAATCGTCTCGCAGACGACGAGGAGGTCGAGCTTGTCGAACGCCTTCAGCGTTTCTTCGCGGTTCGGCAATGCCTGCAGCAGGTTGGTCGAGTAGACGAACCAGCCCTTGATCGGGTACGGCTTTTCCGTCAGCGTCGCGTCGCGAATGCTGGTGGTGATGCCCTCGTCCGCGAAGGGATAGCGCGCGCCGTCGGAACCATCGGCCTTGGGCTTGTTCGATTTAGGGTACGGCGGCAGCGGGTAGGCCGGCACCTTGAAGCCCGCTGCCAGGAACAGTCCGCCCTTCCGGCCCCAGTTGCCCATCAGCCCGGACAGGAGAGCGATGGCGCGGCTGCGCTGGGTGTCGTCGCCGTACCAGTTGACGCGCCGGCCCGGGTGAATGATCGTCGCGGGCCGACGGCCTGCAAACTCGAGCGCCGCTGCTCGGATCAGGCTGGCGGGAAGGCCGGTCTCCTCGGCAGCCCACTCGACCGTGTATTGCCTGATCTCGGCGGCGAACTTGTCGAAGCCGTGCCCGAACTGGTCGACGAAGGCCTTGTCGTAGCGCCCCTCGGTGACCAGAAGGTTCATCCATGCGAGCAGCAGCGCCAGGTCGGTGCCAGGGGCGATCGGCAGCCAGTACCTCGCCTTGCTGGCGGCGACCGAGAACCTCGGATCGACGACGATGATCGGCACGCGGCGCTCGACGGCCTGCGCGAACTCCTGCACCTGCGAGTTGTGCATGTTCTCGCCCAGGTGCGAGCCGATCAGCACCAGGCACTCGGTGTTCCTGATGTCGGTCGGCTCGGGCGAACCCAGCCCTGCGCCGAAGGTGAGCATGAAGCCGGTGTCGCGGGGGCCGCGGCACTGCGCATACGACGGACCCGCGACGTTGATGACCCCCCAGCTCTTGAGCACGTGCTGGAAGAAGCGCTGGCCGAAGCCGTGGTTGAACAGGGCGAGCGATTCCGGCCCGTGCTCGGCCTTGATCTTCTGCATCCGCTCGGCGATATACGCGATGGCCTCGTCCCAGGTCACCGCCTTCCACTGCTGGCTGCCTCGCGCGCCGACGCGGATGAGCGGTTTCTGCAGCCGGTCGGGGTCGTAGTGGGCGCCGACCGCGCCGGTGCCGCGCGGACACAGGCGGCCGTTGCTCTGCGGGTCCTTCGGATTGCCCTCGAACTTCCACAGCTTGCCGTCGCGAAGGTAGGCGATGCCGCCGCAGCGCCAGAAGCACATTTCGCAGAACGTCGCGATCTTGGTGACGCCCGTGGCCGGAGCGTCGGCGGCGTTCGCGATTTGCGCGAGCGGCTCCCACTGGGTCGCCGCCGCCGCGGCGCCGAAGGTCGTGGCGGAGATCTTGAGAAAACGCCGGCGCGAAACGTATTCCATGGGTTCACTCTCGCTTGGTCCGCGCCCTGCGTTTGCCACTGATGGGACAATCTGCGCGGGGCGCTCGTTGCTGTCGGTGTGCGCAGTTTGCGCGCGGTTCGCGCTTCGCTTCTTGATCCTGATCATATCTGGTTCGGCATATAAACATATATGCGCATCGAAGCATGTATTAGCTGGTAAGCATGCTCCAGTTCCCCGTAACCATCCGGTAAGACGGATGTCGCGGACTGCGACGTCCGGTCGCAGGAGCGTGTCCATCAGCGTCTTGGTGGCGAGCGCGCAGCGGCCGCCGGTGGCGCAGTAGAGCGTCATCTTCTTGCCCATGTCGGTCTTGTCCGGGAATCCGGCCAGCTTCCAGATCCGGAACTCGATCAGGCCGCGCGGCACGTTGACGGCACCGGGAACGTAGCCGTCCTCGAACTCGTTTTCGTTGCGCACGTCGATCAGCAGGCCGGTGTCCTTCTTGTCGAAGGCGGCCTTGAACTCGGGCATCTTGATCGTCTTGATCTCCGACTTGGTCTTGGCGACCAGCTGGTTGATCGACGGCGGGTAGCTCGGCGCCGGGGCTGTCTTGCGATGGTTCATGGAAGGCTCCGTGGGCTGGTGGAAATTCTCGCCGCCCGCGCGTGGCCGGTGTGCCGGGCCCATCCGGATCGACGGCCCGTCACTCGACCAACGTTTGCGGTTGGCTCAAGGTGAGCAGAAGCTAGCACCCGCCGATGCGGCGACCCTTGACCCTCGTCAACGGTGGCGCCGGCGCCGCGGCCGCGGCGTCGCATATGCGTCGGCGCGCATCCATTCTTCGTGCGCTGCCGCGCCGCGCGCGTCAGTAGCGCGACGCGGGCGGCACTGCGTCGGCGCTGCGGAAGGCGGTGCGCATCCGCTGCTCGGTCTCCTGTGCGGCAACCTGCCGGCCCTGCTTCTTCTGCGCGAGCGCCAAGCCGCGCAGCGACCAGCCGTTGTCGGGATAGTGCGCGAGGTCCTCGCGGTAG
>JALORV010000226.1 GCA_025458735.1 Burkholderiaceae bacterium
TTGTCGAGTTCATCAGCCATCGACATGGCGTGCTCCTCAGACTTCCAGCAGCAGGCGCGCCGGGTCTTCCAGCGCTTCCTTCATCGTCACCAAGGCCAGCACCGCCTCGCGGCCATCGATGATGCGGTGGTCGTAAGACATTGCCAGGTAGTTCATCGGCCGCACGACGACCTGGCCGTTTTCCACCACGGCGCGCTCCTTGGTCGCATGCACACCGAGGATGGCCGACTGCGGCGGGTTGATGATCGGCGTCGACAGCATCGAGCCGAACACGCCGCCGTTGGAAATCGAGAAGGTGCCGCCGGTGAGCTCCTCGAGCGCGAGCTTGCCTTCGCCGGCGCGCTTGCCGAAGTCGGCGATCTTCTTCTCGATGTCGGCGAAGGTCATCTGGTCGGCGTCGCGCAGGATCGGCACCACCAGGCCGCGCGGCGAGCCGACCGCGATGCCGATGTCGAAGTAGCCGTGGTAGACGATGTCGCTGCCGTCGACCGAGGCGTTGACGACCGGGTACTTCTTCAGCGCCGCCACCGCCGCCTTGACGAAGAAGGACATGAAGCCGAGCTTCACGCCATGTTCCTTCTCGAAGCGGTCCTTGTACTTGTTGCGCAGATCCATCAGCGGCGCCATGTTGACCTCGTTGAACGTGGTCAAAATGGCGGCGGTCGACTGCGACTGCACCAGCCGCTCGGCCACGCGCTGTCGCAGCCGCGACATCGGCACGCGCTGCTCGGGCCGCTCGGCCAGCGTGCTCAGGTCGATCGGCGCCTTGACCTCCGGCAGCGCGGGACGCGCCGCCGGTGCCGCGGCGGCCGGTGCCGGAGCCGGTGCGCGCGCGCCGGCGGCCACGGCACCGAGCACATCGCCCTTGAGCACGCGCCCATCCTTGCCGGTGCCCGCCACCGATCCCGGCGGCAGGCCGGCATCGGCCATCAGCTTGGCCGCCGCAGGCATCGCGACGCCCGCGGCACCTGCGGATGCCGGTGGCACCGCCGATGCCGACGGCATCGGCGCCGGGGCAGCCTTGGCGGCGCCGGCCGGAGCGGCCGCCGCCTTGCCCTCGCTGTCGACCGTCGCGATGGTCTCGCCCGACACGACCGTGCTGCCGTCGCCCTTGACGATCTGCCCGAGCACGCCGGCCGACGGCGCCGGCACTTCGAGCACCACCTTGTCGGTCTCGATCTCGATCAGGATTTCATCGGCGGCAACCGCCTCGCCGGGCTTCTTCTTCCACTGCAGCAGCGTCGCCTCCGCGACCGACTCCGACAGCTGCGGCACCTTGACTTCAACGATGGCCATGAACGAAAAGTCTCCGTAGTTGGACTCGCGACCCTGCCGGGGTGGTGCGGGTCAGGCGGCCCCAGTCCGCCTCGACCAGCACACGACAACCCGGCGCGCGCAGCGCGTCCGGGTTGTCACTTGTTGAGCACGAGTCCCTTGAGCTTGGCGAATGCAGCGTCGATCAGCGCCTTCTGCTGCTCGACATGCTTGGCGTAGTAGCCGACCGCCGGCGAGGCCGAGGCCGGCCGGCCCGCGTAGCCCAGCTTCTGCCCGTCCGCCATGTTCTCCAGCAGATGATGCTGGGTGTAGAACCACGGCCCCTGGTTGGCGGGTTCGTCCTGGCACCAGACCAGTTCGGTCGCCGCCGGATAGCGGCGCAGCTCGGTCGCCAGCGCCTTGTGCGGGAACGGATACAGCTGCTCGATGCGAACGAGCGCCACGTCGTCTTCCTTGCGTTCGCGCCGCGCGTGCACCAGGTCGTAGTAGACCTTGCCCGAGCACAGCACGACGCGCCGCACCTTCTTTGCCTCGATCGCCGCGTCGCGCTCGCCGATCACCGACAGGAACTCGCCCCGCGCAAGTTCGGCAAGGTCGGAGGCCGCGTCCTTGTTACGCAGCAGCGACTTCGGCGTCATGATCACCAGCGGCTTGCGGAACAGGCGAATCATCTGCCGCCGCAGCAGATGGAAGATCTGCGCCGCCGTGGTCGGCTGCGCCACCTGCATGTTGTTGTCCGCCGCCAGCTGCAGGAAGCGCTCCAGCCGCGCCGACGAATGCTCGGGGCCCTGGCCCTCGTAGCCGTGCGGCAGCATCAGCGTCAGGCCCGACTGCCGGCCCCACTTGACCTCGCCCGACGACAGGAACTGGTCGATGACGACCTGTGCACCGTTGACGAAGTCGCCGAACTGCGCCTCCCAGATCACCAGCGCATTGGGCTCGGCGCTGGCATAGCCGTACTCGAAGGCCAGCACGGCTTCCTCCGACAGCACGGAATCGATCACCGTGAACGGCGCCTGCGTTTCCGACACATGCTGCAGCGGCACGTAGGTGCCCTCGTCCCACTTCTCGCGCGCCTGGTCGTGCAGCACCGCGTGCCGGTGCGTGAAGGTGCCGCGGCCGGAGTCCTGCCCGGTGATGCGCACCGCATAACCGCTCGCCACCAGCGATGCAAAGGCCAGATGCTCCGCCATGCCCCAGTCGAGCGGCGCCTTGCCCTCGGCCATGGCGCGACGGTCCGCGATCACCTTGTCGACCAGCGGATGCACCTTGAAGCTGGCGGGAATCGTGGTGATGCGCTCGCCCAGGCGCTTGAGCTCGGCCAGCGGCACGGCCGTGTCGGCGTGATCGGTCCACTTGCGGTTGAGGAAGGCCGACCAGTCGACCGCGAACTTGCTCTTGTAATTGGTCAGCACCGGATCGGAGGTGGTACGGCCCTCCTCCATCGCGGCGCGGTAGGCCTTGACCATCTGGTCCGGAACGTCGGCCGCAATCGTGCCCTGGGTCACGAGCTTGTCCGCGTACACCTTGCGCGTGCCCGGATGCCCGCCGATCCGCTTGTACATCAGCGGCTGCGTGACTGCCGGCGTGTCCTGCTCGTTGTGGCCGAGGCGCCGGAAGCAGACGATGTCGACCACCACGTCCTGGTTGAATTCCTGCCGGTAGTCCATCGCCAGCCGCGTGGCGAACACCACCGCCTCCGGGTCGTCGCCGTTCACGTGGAACACCGGCGCCTCGATCATCTTGACGACATCGGAGCAGTAGATGGTCGAGCGGGTGTCGCGCGGATCGGAGGTTGTGAAGCCGATCTGGTTGTTGATGACGATGTGCACCGTGCCGCCGGTGCCGTAGCCGCGCGTCTGCGCGAGGTTGAGCGTTTCCATCACGACGCCCTGGCCGGCGAAGGCGGCGTCGCCGTGCACCAGCACCGGCAGCACCTTGTCGCCTTCCTCGTCGCCGCGCCGCTCCTGCCGGGCCCGTACCGAACCCTCGACCACCGGGTTGACGATCTCCAGGTGCGAGGGATTGAACGCAAGCGACAGGTGCACCGGGCCGCCCGGCGTCGAGATGTCGCTGGAGAATCCCATGTGGTACTTGACGTCGCCGGCCGGCAGGTCGGAGCCCGACTTGCCCTCGAA
>JALORV010000227.1 GCA_025458735.1 Burkholderiaceae bacterium
CAGGCCAGCGACGACAACCTGAAGTGGGCCATCGACTGGTCGGCCGACGCGATGGTCAACTCGTTCATCGCGAAGAAGGACCTCGACTCCGAGATGACGGTCGTCCGCAACGAGTTCGAGATGGGAAAGAACAGCCCGTCGCGGCTGATGTTCGAGCGCAACCAGGCGCTGCTCTACGACTGGCATAACTACGGCAATTCGACGATCGGAGCCCGTTCCGACATCGAGCAGGTCCGCATCGAGAACCTGCAGGCGTTTTATCGCACCTACTACCAGCCGGACAACGCCGTGCTGATCGTCGCCGGCAACTTCGATGAAGCCAAGGTGATGCGCTGGATCGTCGGCGCGTTCGGCGCGATTCCGAAGCCGACGCGCGTGCTGCCGCCGCTGTGGACCGTGGAACCGACCCACGACGGCGAGCGGCGCTTCACCATTCGCCGCCGTGGCGAGATCCAGATCGTGACGGTGGCCTATCGGCTGCCCAGTGCCCTGCATCCGGATCTGCTTGCCGCCGATTTCGCAGCCGATGTGCTCGGCGACACCCCGAACGGCCGGCTGCATGCGGCGCTGGTACAGACCGGCAAGGCGGCCCAGGTCTTCGCCAGCACGATGGGGGCGCGCGATCCCGGCTTCGTGGTGTTCGGCGCGGCCGTCAAGAAGGGCGAGCCGCTCGAGCCGATCGAGAGGACGATGATCGAGGTGATCGAGACCTCGTTCGTCAAGCAGCCGATTTCGGCCGCCGAGATGCAGCGCACGGTGCAGCAGAACCTCAATGCGGTCGAGCGCACGCTCGCGAACCCCCAGTCCTTCGGAGTCCGGCTGTCCGAGTACGTGGCGCTGGGGGACTGGCGGCGCGCGGAGATTCCGGCCGCGCCGAGCGCGGCCGAGGTGCTGGCCGACTACCGGCCGGCCGCGGTCGCGGCGAGCGGCGAGGCCTTCGATCCGTCACAGGACAACATCGACCGGCGTACCCGCATCGTCACCATCGGCGAGCTGAAGATCGCGCTGCTGCCGAAGAGAAACCGCGGCGAGACGGTCAACGTGCGCACCAATTTTCGCTGGGGCGACGTGGCTGCGCTGAGCGGCCGCGCGGTCGAGGGCGACCTGACGGCATCGATGCTCGCGCGCGGCACCGACCGCATGACGCGGCAGCAGATCGCCGACGAGATGACGCGCCTGCAGATGGCCGGTGGGCTGCTCGGCTTCCAGACAACGCGCAAGCATCTGCCGGAGGCGCTCGGCCTGCTGGCCGACGTGCTGCGCAATGCCAGCTTCCCGGCCAGCGAGTACGAGCAGCTGCAGCGCGAGTGGGTAACCGGCCTGTCGGCGCAGCTCGCCGACCCCGAGGCCCTGTCGCGCGACGCGATGAACGCGCATTTCAACACCTATCCGCCTGGCGACCCGCGTCATTACCTGCCGCTGAAGCAGCGGATCGACGCGATCGGCAAGACGCCGTTGGCAGCGGTGAAGGGCTATCACGCGGACTTCTACGGTACGGCCCGCGGCGAGATCTCGATCGTTGGCGACTTCGACGAGCGGGCGATCGAGGCATTGCTGCGGGAGCGCTTTGCCGGCTGGGCGTCGAAGGCACCCTATGGCCGCGTCGAGCGCGAATACCGGGACGTGAAGCCGCAGCGCACCTTCATCGACACGCCCGACAAGGAGAACGCCGTTTTTCGCGCTCGGCTCGAGTTTCCGCTGCGCGACACCGACCCCGACGCGGCGGCGCTGGTGATCGCCGATGAAATCTTCGGTGGCGGCAGCGGCATGGCCAACCGCCTGATGGTGCGGCTGCGGCAGCAGGATGGATTGTCGTACTCGGTGGGATCGGGACTTTCGCTCGGTTCGCGCCAGGCGCTGGCGACCTTTGGCATCGGCGGCATCGCGGCGCCTCAGAACGTCGGCAAGGCCGAGCAGGCGCTGCGCGAGGAAATCGAGCGGGCGCGCCGCGACGGATTCACGGCAACCGAGGTGGAAGATGCCAAGAAAGGGCTGCTGCAGGCGCGCGAGCTGACCCGTGCGCAGGACGGCGCGATTGCCGGCGGCTGGGTGAGCTATCTGGATCTCGGACGGACCTTTGCGTTCTCGAAGGAGTTCGAGCAGCGCCTGCGGGCCGTCACGCCGGAGCAGGCGAGCGCGGCGTTCCGCAAGTACATTGATCCGGACCGCATGAGCTTCGTCATCGCCGGCGACGCGAAAAAGGGCGCGAAGTAGTGTCGGTCGGCGATTTCCGGCACCGGGTGCCCCTGCGCGTGCGCTGGGCGGAAGTCGACCTGCAGGGCGTCGTGTTCAACGGGCACTACCTGGCCTACTGCGATGTCTGCCTGACGGAATACTGGCGCGCCATCGGCATGACCTATCCGCAGGCCTTCGCCGAACTCGGCTCCGACCTGTACGTGCGCAAGGCGACGCTCGAGTACCACGCGCCGGCGCGCTACGACGACGAACTCGAGGTCTGCGCCCGCAGCGCGCGGCTCGGCAACAGCAGCCTGGTATTCGAAGTCGCGATCTTCCGGCGCGGCGAGACAGCGTCGCCGCTGATCAGTGGCGAGCTGGTCTACGTGAACGTCGATCCGGCGAGCCGAAGCCCGGCGCCGCTGCCGGCAGCCCTGCGCGAGCGCATCCGGGCCTTCGAGCGGGTCGCGCCGATCGAGCGCAGCTAGCCATGCGCATCGAACTCGGCGACTGGGCGACGCTGCGGCCATGGGCCGAACCGATCCGTACGCGCGTCTTCGTGGACGAGCAGAAGGTGCCGGCAGAAATGGAACTCGACGAGTGGGATCCGCACTGCGTGCACGCGATCGCCTTCGACGGGGAGGGCGCCGCGACTGGCACCGGCCGCCTGCTGCCGGACGGTCACATCGGCCGCATGGCGGTGCTGCCCGCGGCGCGAGGCGCCGGCGTCGGCAGTGCGCTGCTGACCGCCTTGATGGACGAGGCCCGCCGGCGCGGCCATCGGACGGTCGCGCTGAGCGCACAGACGCATGCGGTCGCCTTTTACCAGCGGCATGGCTATGCGGTATGCAGCGGTGAATACCTCGATGCCGGCATCCCGCACGTCGACATGGAGCGGACCCTGTAGCGGTCTCCGCCCCGATCCGCACCGTTACTCAGTTGGAGTCCGGTGCGGCCAGCCGCGCCGGTCGCGACGCGGTGTCGATCATGAACTCGAAGTGACGGTCGGCCCAGCGCGTGGGCTCGGCCGTGTCGAAACTGCGCTCGAAGAAAGTCACGAGTCCGTCGGCGCGCACGGTCACCACGGTGGTCGCGCGCGTGCCGTAACCGTTGGCGCGGATCTGCACCGACGACAGCGCGCGCTCCCAGTCGAGCGGCACGCCGGTCGCCGGCAGTTCGCCTTCGCGCGCCGGTTCGCGGTCGGCCATGATGGCGAGCAGTTCGTCGACCTGCACGCGATTGGCGATCGAGCAGGCGAATTGCGCCACCGCACGCGTGACCTTCGGCCACGGCGTGTCGAGGAAGGCATTGGACAGCCCGTAGACGCCGGGCGCCAGCGCCTGCACCGGCTGCTCGAGGCGGTTGCTGTAGTAGTGCAGCACGCCGGTCGAATCGCCATTGGCGGGCATGACGTCGCCGGCCAGCAGGTTGAAACCGTTGAAGGCCTGCGTGCGGTGCTCGTGTCTTTCCACCCAGCGGTCGATCCGTTCCGGCGCCTGCAGCGCCGCCAGCACCAGCGCACCGCGCGATGGCGCATGCGGATTGCGCTCGCTCGGGGCGCGCACGTTGGTCAGCGCCGCCACGCGGCCACGGCGCGTGATGCCGAACCAGGTGCCCCCGGCCTCCTCGTCCTGGCCGGCGAGCAGCGATACCGCCTGCCCCCACCATGCGGCCGGACGGGTGCGACGCGTGTAGAACTCGTCGCGATTGCCCGCCAGGATCAGCGGGTAATCCGGGTGGGCCTGCCAGGAAAAGACGATCAGGCACATGGCGTCACAGCGGACGGAAGCGTTCGACGCGACGCGCGGCGCGCAGTTCAGGCGGCAGCCCGCTCGCGGCGAGCGCCGCCGACATGGCACGATCCACGATCGAAACCCGCTGCGTCACGCACGTTCTCGTAGACCTCCATCCAGGTCGGCGTGGCTGCGCCGACGCGCTGTTCCAGTCGTGTCTCGACACCGCTGGCCGCCGCCAGCTGGCGCTGCATCGAGCGCACCGCGTCGAGCAACCCGATGGCCGGCGCCGGGTAGTAAACATACCAGTGCTCGACGCTCGCAGCGTCGGGCATCGGCGTCGGCGTGCCGGCGGCGCGGGTCATGCGGTGGGGTCGAAACCTCGACCAGCACGGCGACACCCCCACCCGGCGCGGCAGCCGACATCACGACCGTGCCAACGGGCTGCGCGTCGGAGGAGTGATAGACATCGCTGCCGGCCGCCGGCGGCTCTGCCGCGTCCGCGTGCGCGACCTGCATCCGGCGGCGCAGCTTGCCCAGATACTGGCTGCGTGCCACCACCTCCTGGCCCGGGTAGCAGCCCTTCCTGAAGTTGACCCCACCCAGCACCTCGAAGTTCAGCATCTGCGGCACGAACTTCTCCTGGGTGGCGGCAAACACCGTCGGCACCGCTGCCGCGGCCTCGCTCCACCACCACGCACCGGCCGCCACCTGGGGCAGGCGGGCGATCGCCGCTGGCAGCGCACCCGGACGGGCCACCAGCATCGCGCGGGCCATCCCGGCCGGCAGCAGCCGTGCCGCCAGCAGGCCATCGTGGCGGGCCGCGCTCCAGGTCGCTGTCGGCACCGCGATGCCGGCCGCAATCAGTGCCTCGTCGCTGCCCGGGCCCAGCAGCGCCCAGCTCTCGACTTCGGCTGTTGCGTCGGTGAGCTTTGCCTTCGCACGCAGCACGAACATTGACAGCCGCTTCAGGACCGGCGCCAGGATCTCGCGCGGCAACTGCAGCAGGATGTCGTCGCCGTCACGCCACTGCTGGAAGGTGGCCAGCAGCCGCCCCTTCGGCGTGCAGTAGCCGGTGAGCTGCAGCGCCTCCCGTCCCCAGGCCGGACACGTCGTTCGTCAGCTGCGACTGCAGGAACGCGACGGCGTCGGCGCCGGTCGCGCGAATGCATCCAAGGTCGGACAGTCGAGCGATGACCGGTTCGCGGACGGCGCGGTCGAGATCGGCGCGTGGCGCATCGAAGGCGCCGAGGCCGGTGGCGGTTTCGAGCACGGTGTTCATGCGCAGGACGAGGCCGGGTTGATGGCGGTTAGTGGCGATTATCATAGGTGCCGATCGTCGCAATGTCTCATGGAATGACAAAACCAAGGCGCAGGCGGGCGCTGACCCTAGCCGCAGTGGTGGTGTTCGC
>JALORV010000228.1 GCA_025458735.1 Burkholderiaceae bacterium
TCGTCGGCTGCGGGCTGCTGCTGATCCTGTGCGGCGGCGGCATCGCGTGGTTCGAATCCGAGCAGGAGGCGGCGGCCGAATCACGGCGGCTGGCCGGTGAGGCCGCCGCGGCGGCAGCGGCGAATGCCGCGCGGGCCGCGGAGGTCCGACGCGCCCGCGAACGCGAGGCACTGATGCGCGCCGAGCAGGAGCGCCACGCCGCGGAGGAAGCCGCCGAGAAGGCGCGCCGGGCCAGCCTGCTGGCCGATGCGACCACCGAGGCCGCGGCGCGTGCACAGCGCGAAGAACTCAAGCAGAAACAGGCGGCTGCCGCCGCCGCCCAGCTGAGCGCGGAGGAGCGGGAGGAGGCCTGGAAGCGCTATTACCGCCCCTCGGCCCGCTGTCGTGACGCCGCGGCCAGCTCGACCGTCGAGTGCGTCAACGAGTTCGTCAAGGCCAAGCGCGAGTTCGAAGCGAGCCGCGCCGGCGCGCCGGCCAGCTGACGACCGGCCGGCTCAGCGACTGCCAGCCAGCAGCGGCTCCACTTCAGGGTGGCGCTGCACCCAGGATCGCACGTAGGAGCAGACCGGCAGCACGTCCATGCCTTTGTCGGCTGCGTAACGGAAGGCTGCCTTTACCAGCGCCGATGCGATGCCGCGGCCTTCGAGCAGTGCCGGCACCTCCGTGTGGACCAGCATCATCGTGTCGCCATGCAGCCGGTAGTCGGCCCGGCACAGCATGCCGTCTACCGTGGTCTCGAATCGCTGCGCCGCGCTGTTGTGCCGGATGTCAAGCGCTGTGTCGCTCATGGATGACGGCTCCCGCTCGCAGCCGGCCCGGCCGGCAAGTATCCGCGGAGCTTAGCGCCCGCGACGCGGCGTGGACGACAGCATGCCGGGGATGTTCGTGCGCACCATCGAGTCCGGTTGCGCCGGACGTCGCGGGTTGCCGGCAGGGCGCCCGGCCGACGGGTTCGGCGCGGCGGCCGGACTGCGCGGCGCCGGGCTGCGCTCCGCCGCCGCGGCGGAACGACGGGGCTCGGCGTCACGCCGACGACCGTGGGCGGGCTGGCTGCCACCGGGCTGCGCCGGTGGTGTGTTCCTGGGCTTGCCGGAGGCCTGCGCCGCGTTGCGGGCCGGCGCCCGTGCCGAGCCTTCACGACGAGCCTGCTGCGCGGGCCGCGGCGTCGACGGCCTGCGCGCGCCCTGCGGAGCGCGCGGCGGACGCTGGTCGAGATCGTGCGCGATGCTCGCGCTGGCATCGTAATTGGCCACTGTCATGCGCGGGATCGGCCGCTTGATCAGCCGCTCGATGTCGCGCAGCAGGACCTGTTCCTCGCGGCTCACAAGCGAGATCGCCTCGCCGGTGGCGCCGGCGCGACCGGTGCGGCCGATGCGGTGCACGTAGTCCTCGGGCACGTTCGGCAGGTCGAAGTTGACCACGTGCGGCAGCTGCTCGATGTCGAGTCCGCGTGCGGCGATGTCGGTGGCCACCAGCGCCTGCAGTTCACCACGCTTGAAGTCAGCCAGTGCGCGCGTGCGGGCGTTCTGGCTCTTGTTGCCGTGGATGGCGAGCGCGGTCACGCCGTGCTTGCCGAGGTAGTCTGCCAGCCGGTTGGCGCCATGCTTGGTGCGCGTGAACACCAGCACCTGGAACCACTGGTTGTCCTTGATCAGGTGCGCGAGCAGCGCCGACTTGCCGGTCTTTTCGACCGCGATGCACTTCTGCTCGACCGCCTCGACCGTGGAATTGCGCGGCGTCACCTGCACCGAGGCCGGATTGTTGAGCAGCGTCGCGGCCAGCGCGCGGATGTCGTCGGAGAACGTGGCCGAGAACAGCAGCGTCTGGCGCTTCTTCGGCAGTTGCGCGAAGACCCGCTTCATGTCGGGCAGGAAACCCATGTCGAGCATGCGATCGGCTTCATCCAGCACCAGGATCTCGATCTTCGAAAGATCGACGGTCCGCTGCCCGACGTGGTCGAGCAGACGGCCCGGCGTGGCCACGACGATGTCGACGCCCTGGCGCAATGCGTCGATCTGCGGGCGGATCGACACGCCACCGAAGATCGGCACGCAGCGTGCCTGCGCGTGCTTGCCGTAGTCGCGCACGCTTTCTTCCACCTGCGCAGCGAGTTCGCGCGTCGGCGCCAGGATCAGCACGCGCGGCGCGCGCGGACCGCGCGTGGCTGCCGGCGTCGCCTGCAGCCGCTGCAGGATCGGCAGCACGAAGGCTGCGGTCTTGCCGGTGCCGGTCTGGGCGCCCGCCATCAGGTCGCCGCCTGCGAGCACGGCGGGGATCGCCTGCAGCTGGATCGGCGTCGGCTGGGTGTACCCGAGGTCGGTGACCGCGCGTACGAGTGCCTCGGACAAGCCGAGGGCTTCAAATGCTGGATTCAATTGAGACTCCTGAGCACGGCCTGCGCGAGCTTGCTCGCCGGACCGGTTCAGGCAGATGCAACTAGGGAAAAAGACTTCGAGGGAGCGTGTTCACAACCACGATGGACGGGTGCGAACCGGAACCGACGCACCGCAATCAGGGGCGAATGGTACACGAAGTCAATGACTTGGGCGGGATCGTGCGCATTGCGCGCTCACAGGCCGCTCATAGTCCGCGCTCATAGTCCGCGCTCATAGTCCGATATCCGCGCCCCACAGCACCGCGATGCCGATCAGCGCGAACAGCAGCGCGGCCAGTCCGTTCATCAGGCGCTTCGGCAGTCGCTCTGCCGCGACGTTGCCGAGCAGTACTGCCGGCACGTTGGCGATCATCATGCCGATGGTCGTGCCGGCCACGACGGCCACCAGCGCGTCGTAGCGCGCGGCCAGCGCCACGGTCGCGATCTGTGTCTTGTCGCCCATTTCGACGATGAAGAATGCAATCAGCGTGGTGCCGAACACGCCGAAGCGCGATGGCTTCGCCGCCGTGTCGTCGAGCTTGTCGGGCACCAGCATCCAGAGCGCCATCGCGATGAACGAGAGGCCGAGCGCCCACCGCATGGCCTCCGGCCCGATCGCGCGCGTGAGCCAGGTACCGACCGCGCCGGCGAGGAAGTGGTTGGCCAGCGTGGCGAACAGGATGCCCAGGATGATCGGCCACGGCCTGCGGTACTTCGCGGCCAGCGCAAGCGCCAGCAGCTGCGTCTTGTCGCCGATTTCCGCCAGGGCGACGACGCCGATCGAGATGAGAAACGCGGTCATGGGTCGATAGGGACCGCGGCATCAGCGGCCTCGCATTGTAGGCGCGCGGACCGCGCACCACGGAGCCCGCGCACTGCGCAGCTCATGCCCGCCTCGCCGCGGGCTGCGATAATCGCGCTCCACAGTTGCAGCAGAAAACACGGAACGCACATGGCGCAGTACGTTTACACGATGATCCGCGTGGGCAAGGTCGTCCCGCCCAAGCGCGAGATCCTGAAGAACATCTCGCTCAGCTTGATGCCCGGGCTGACGATCGGCTTCCTGCCGCAGGAGCCGCAGCTCGACCCGGCGAAGACTGTCAAGGACGAGGTCGAGGCCGGGCTCGGCGAAGTGATGCAGGCGAAGTCGAAGCTCGAGGCGATCTACGCCGCCTATGCCGAGCCGGATGCCGACTTCGACCAGCTCTCGGCCGACCAGGCGAAGTACGAGGCGATCATCGCGACTTCCGGTGCCGACGTGGAGCACCAGATGGAAATCGCCGCCGACGCGCTGCGGCTGCCGCCGTGGGAGGCGGTGATCGGCAAGCTTTCCGGCGGCGAGAAGCGGCGCGTGGCGCTGTGCAAGCTGCTGCTGTCGAAGCCCGACATGCTGCTGCTCGACGAGCCGACCAACCACCTCGATGCCGAGAGCGTCGACTGGCTCGAGCAGTTCCTGTCGCGCTTTCCTGGCACGGTCGTGGCAGTCACGCACGACCGCTACTTCCTCGACAACGCGGCCGAGTGGATCCTCGAGCTCGACCGCGGCATGGGCATTCCGTGGAAGGGCAACTACAGCTCATGGCTGGAGCAGAAGGAAGAGCGGCTCGAGCGCGAGGCTAAGACCGAGGCCGCGCGCATCAAGACGATGAAAAATGAGCTGGAGTGGGTGCGCCAGAACGCCAAGGGCCGGCAGGCGAAGAGCAAGGCGCGCTTGAAGCGCTTCGACGAACTGTCGTCCTACGAATACCAGACCCGCCAATTCCGCCGGGCGCGATCGTCGGCGTCATCGGTCCCAACGGCGCCGGCAAGTCGACGCTGTTCCGCATGATCACCGGGCAGGAGAAGCCCGACTCCGGCGAGATCGTCGAAGGGCCAAGCGTGCAGATCGCGGCGGTCGACCAGACCCGCGAATCGCTGCCCAACGACAAGACCGTGTGGGAGGCCATCTCGGGCGGGCTCGACATCCTGCAGGTCGGCCGCTTCGAGATGCCGTCGCGCGCCTACCTGGGCCGTTTCAACTTCAAGGGCGGCGACCAGCAGAAGATCGTCGGCAACCTGTCCGGCGGTGAGCGCGGCCGCCTGCATCTGGCCGCCACGCTGCTCAAGGGTGGCAATGTGCTGCTGCTCGACGAGCCCTCGAATGATCTCGACGTCGAAACGCTGCGCGCGCTCGAAGAAGCGCTGCTCGAGTTCGCCGGCAGCGTGCTCGTGATCTCGCACGACCGCTGGTTCCTCGACCGCATCGCCACGCACATCCTGGCCGCCGAGGGCGACTCGCAGTGGGTGTTCTTCAACGGCAACTACCAGGAGTACGAGGCCGACAAGAAGAAGCGCCTCGGCGAGGAAGGCGCCGCCCCGCACCGGCTGCGCTTCAAGCCGCTGACGCGCGGCTAGGCGCTGCTGTCGTCCGCGTCAGCGGACCACGATGGTGCCGACCATGCCGGAGGCCAGGTCGTTCCAGGTGTGACCCGGCACAAGGCAGGCGAAGCGGAAGGTGCCCGCCTGCGTGAACTGCCAGACGATCTCGCCTCTCCTGCCGGGCGCCACGTGGGCCATGAACGGCTCGTCGTGCTCCATGTTCGGAAAGCGCTTCATCAGCTCGGCGTGCTCGCGCAGTTCGGGCTCCGTGCCGATGACCAGCTCGTGCATCACCTGGCCGCGATTGGCCACGCGCAGGCGCACCGTCTCGCCCCGCTTGACCTCGATGCGGTCGGGCACGAAGCGCATGCGATCGTCCATGCGGAC
>JALORV010000229.1 GCA_025458735.1 Burkholderiaceae bacterium
CAGGAACAGGTTGAGGTACGCGAAAAAGCGCGCGTAGCTCTCGTCGTCGTGCATGTAGCCGGTCGAGTAGATGTGGATCAGCGAGCCGACGCCGGTGACGATCAGCACCATCACCGCCGACAGCCGATCGAGGTAGAAGGCGATCTCGAACGACCTGCCGGCAAAGGTCGCCCAGGTGAAGACGGTCTCGATGACCGGCTGGCTGCCGCCGGCGAGCAGCGCGGCGACCGAGGCCGCCGCGATCAGAAACGACAGGATCGGCAGTCCGCAGCCGACCACCGAGACGAAGCGCTTGCCGAGCGCGTTGCCGGCCAGGCCGTTGACGAGGAAGCCGGCGAGCGGCAGGACGACGATCCAGGTGAGCGCGCCCATGGCCTCTCAGCCCTTCAGGTCGGTGTAGGCGCCGAGGTCGAGCGAATGCTTGCGCTGGACCAGCGCGCCCACCGCCTCGCCCATCTGGTGCGCGAAGGTGACGAGGCTCAGGTTGACGCCGTTGAGCATCAGCTCCATGCACATCAGCATCACCAGCAGGTTGCGGCGGACGATCACGCCGAGCAGGCCGATGGAGAACAGCGCGACCGACAGCGCGAGCAGCAACTGAACCTTATCCACGGTCCCTCCGCTGCAGCTTGACCACCGCCACCGCGGCGACGATCGCCGCCACCAGCAGCACCGAGGCGGCCGCGAACTGCTGCAGGCCGAAGCCGCCGGCGCCGACGGGAGGCGTCGCGGGCGTCGACGTCCAGGTCGATCCGACCAGCACGAAGACCAGGACGACGAAGCCGATCACGCCCGGCACCAGCAGCGTCGAGAAGCGGCTCTGGATCGCCGGGTCGCGCGGGTCGAGCAGCATGATCACGTAGACCATGAACACCATCACGGCGCCGACGTAGATCAGCACCTGGAAGGCGGCGATGAAGTGCACCCCGAGCAGGCCGTAGATGCCGCCCAGGAACACCATGGTCGAGATCAGCGCCGTGGCCACGCGCATCGGCTGGCGCAGCACGATCATCAGCAGCGCGCCGGCGAGCGCGCCGGCGGCAAAGATGACCAGCAGCAGCGTATCGAGGCCGGCGAGCAGCGATTCGATCATGGCGGGTTCCCTGTCCCGGCGGCTGCCGGCCGCGGCGGATAGCGCTTGGCGACATCCTCGCGCGGCTGCCAGTTCAGCAGTTCCTCGCGCGCGATCCACATCCGGCGGCGGTCGTAGCTCGGCAGGTTCGGCACCTCCTTGAGCATGCGGATGGCGTCCTCCGGGCAGGCCTCGACGCACAGGCCGCAGAAGATGCAGCGCGAGTAGTCGATTTCGAAGCGCGTGGGGAACTTCGGGTGGGCGGCGTCGTCGGGGTCGAAACCGGCGTCGATCTCGATCACCTTGGCCGGACACACGGTCGCGCACATGTTGCAGGCGATGCACTGCGGGCTGCCGTCGGCGCGCCGGGTCAGGACGTGCTTGCCGCGGTTGCCGGCGGCGTAGTCCCAGCGCGTTTCCTCGGGGTAGTAGGTCGTCAGCGCACCCTTGCGGCCGGTGATCCACCGGGTCATGTTGCGCAGGAACACCCGGCTGGTGATGTACAGGCCGCGCAGGATCTCGGGCAGGTAGGCGCGCTCCCACCAGCCCATCGTGGGTTCGTTCCAGTACTGCTTGCGGACGTAGGGCCTGCTCTTCATGCTCGCCTCACTGCAGCGCCCAGACGAACACGACCGTGACGATCAGGTTGGCCAGCGCCAGCGGGAACATGAACTTCCACGCGAAGCGCAGCACCTGGTCCCAGCGGAAGCGCGGCAGCGTCCAGCGGATCAGGATCTGGAAGCTGCAGATCACGAACACCTTGGCGAGGAAGGTCACCAGCTGGATGACGACCACGAGGCCGTGCGGCAGCAGCAGCTCGGCGCCGCCGGGGAAGACGAAGCCGGCGTCGTTCATGTACGGCAGGTTGTAGCCGCCGAGGAACAGCGTCGTGAAGAGGGCGGCGATGATCGCGATCTCGATGAACTCGGCGAACATGAACAGGCCCATCTTCATGCCGCTGTACTCGGTGAAGTAGCCGGCGATCAGCTCCGACTCCGCCTCCGGCAGGTCGAACGGGATGCGCTTGTTCTCGGCGATCGCCGCGGCCATGAACAGCGTCGCTGCGAACGGCTGGTAGACGATGCCCCAGGCCGGCAGGATCCCGGCGACGATGCCCGACTGATGGCGGACGATCTCGTCGAGGTTGATCGTGCCGTAGATCAGGATGAGGCCCAGGATCGTCATCGCCATGATCAGCTCGTAGCTGATCATCTGGCTGCCGGCCCGCAGCGCGCCGAGCAGCGAGTACTTGTTCGCCGACGACCAGCCGGCCAGCATGGCGCCGATGATCGTCATGCCGCCGAAAGCGAAGACGATCAGCAGGCCGGCGTCCAGCTGGGCGATCTGCATCGGATAGGCGCGATCGCCGAACCAGTTCGCCAGCGGCGGGATCAGCTCGCCCGGGACCAGCACGCCGCCGAACGGCACGACCGCGAACACCAGCAGCACCGGCGTGAACACGACCCACGGCGCCACCATGTACGCGTACCAGTCGTAGGTCTTCGGTTTGAAGTCCTCCTTGAGCAGCAGCTTCAGGCCGTCGGCCATGCCGTGGAACAGACCCCACCAGACCAGCTTGATCTGCGTGAACGGAAGGCGCAGGTAGGCCCGGTTGGCGCCGATGCGGTCCGACATCACCGCCGCCTGCTTGCGCTCGACCCAGGTGAGGATCGTGCCGAAGCCCATCAGCACGCTGATCGCGTAGGTGATGAACACCACGTAGACGACGAGGTCCTGGATCATGCGACCCCCGCGGTGACCGCCAGCCGGGTGAACAGCTCCTCGGCGTGCGCGACGTCCGGCGACTTGGCGAAGAGGCGCTCGAAACGGCTGGTGACGCCGGCGAAGTTCGTGTAATGCCCGGCGCGCTCCGTCTGGAGGCTGATCGGCACGAAGACGTCCGCGTGGCCGTTCTCGGGGGCCAGGTAACTGCCGAGAAAGATCAGCTTGGCGCCGCGCGGCAGGGCCGTGAAGTCGCAACCCTCGCCCCACACGAGCACCAGGTCGGTCCGGTCGGGGAACGCGACCGGCGCCGTGCCGAACAGCCGCTGCGCGGTCGCCGTGTTCGGGTTCTTGTCGGCGCGGATCAGGAGCCCGTCTTCGATCACTTCGCCGGGCACCGGCAGGCAGTCGCGCTTGACGAAGCTGGTGAAGCGGCTGCCCAGCGCGCGCTCGAACGCGGCCAGTTCCTCGTTCGAACCCCAGTTCGACAACAGCGCCACCGGCCGGCTCGCCTCGCTGATGAGGCCGCGCGCTGCGGCCACCGCCTGGTCGAGACTGACCTTCCTGCCCTTGAGCAGAGGCTGCTCGGCGCGGGCGCGCCCGAAGACCTGCGCCAGGTCGCGCCCCTTGTTGCAGATCCACGGTCCGTTGACGTCCGGGTTTTCCAGCGGCGTGACGCGGGCGATCTCGGTGTTCTGCCTCGGATCGAGCGCGTTGAGCCGCCACTCGCGCTTGCGGTGCCACAGGTTCACCGTGCAACCGCGCGCGCAGCCCGGGCACACCGACGGCGTGGCCTGCAGGTACCACACGCGCGCCTTGTGCAGGAAGTTCTTCGACAGCAGCGCACCGACCGGGCAGATGTCGACCACGTTGTCCGAGTACGGATCGGCGTTGAAGCGCCCGTCCTCGGCCGCGCGCACCAGCGAGTGGTCGCCGCGGTTCTGGATCGCCAGACCGTGCGACTTCGACACCTCGGCCGCAAAGCGCACGCAGCGCGAGCAGACGATGCAGCGCTCGTTGTCGAGCACGATGCGGTCGGAGAGCTGGAAGTACTTGGCCGCCCTGACCTTCGGCACCGTCGAGACCGACGGCTCGCCGTTGTAGGCGTAGTGGTGATCCTGCAGCATGCACTCGCCGGCCTTGTCGCAGATGCCGCAATGTTGCAGGCGATGTCCGACCAGCTGCCGCCGCCGCCTTCGCCCTCGACCTCGACCACGCACACCCGGCAGTTGCCGGCCACCGACAGGTGCGGATGCCAGCAGAAGTACGGGATGTAGAAGCCGGCGGCCAGCGCCGCCTGCAGCACCGTCTGCCCTTTTTCGGCGTGGACCGGCTGGCCGTTGATGAAGAAGTCAGGCATGGGCGCCCTCGACTTCCAGCTTGCCGTCGCACTTCGACCGCTTGTTGGCGATGTAGTACTCGAACTCGTCGCGGTACTTGGCGATGATGCCGACCGTGGCATAGCCGGCGGCGTCGCCCATGCCGCAGATCGTCGTGCCGTCGTTGGCATTGGAGATGCGCACGAGGGCGTCGATGTCCTCGGGCCGGCCGTCGCCCGCCACGATGCGGTCGATGATCCGGTGCATCCAGCCCATGCCCTCGCGGCACGGCGTGCACTGGCCGCAGGACTCGTGGTGATAAAAGCGCAGCATCACCTGCAGCAGGCGGACCATGCAGGTGCCCTCGGCGATCACCACCATGCCGCCGGAGCCCACCTGCGAACCGGCCTTCTCCATCGACTTGTGGTCGTAGGTGACGCCCTCGATGTCCTGGGCGTTCATCACCTTGGTCGAGATGCCGCCGGGGATGATGCACTTGAGCTTGCGGCCGCCGAGCACGCCGCCGCAGTCGTCGTAGATGAATTTCGCCAGCGGGTAGCCGTACTCGACCTCGTAGACGCCCGGCCGGTTGACGTGGCCGGAGATCGACACCAGCTGCGTGCCCGGGCTCTTGGCGAGTCCGACCTTGCGGAACTCCTCGGCGCCCATGCGCAGGATGATGGCGACGTTCGACAGCGTCTCGACGTTGTTGATCACCGTCGGCCGCTGGTACAGGCCGCGCACCGTGAGCCGCGGCGGCCGGTTGCGCGGATAGCCCTTCTTGCCCTCGATCGAGGTGATCAGCGCCGAGGCCTCGCCGCAGACGTAGGAGCCGGCGCCGCGGTAGACGACGATGTCGCAGGCGAATCCGGTGCCGAGGATGTTCTCGCCGAACCAGCCGGCGGCGTAGGCCTCCTCGACCGCGGCCTGCAGGCGGCGGTACGGCTGGTCGAACTCGCCGCGGATGTAGACGAAGCAGTTGCGCACCTGCAGCGCGTAGCAGGTGATCAGCATCGACTCCAGCAGCAGGTGCGGTGCGTGCTCGAGGATCCAGCGGTCCTTGAAGGTGCCCGGCTCGCCTTCGTCGGCGTTGGCGCACAGGTAGTGCGGCTGGCCGTCGTCGAGCTTGACCACCGCCCACTTGCGGCCGACCGGGAAGGCCGCGCCGCCGTGGCCGAGCACGCCGGAGGCGGTGACTTCCTTGGTGACGTCCTCGGGCTTCAGCGTCGTCAGGACCCGCTGCAGCGTCTGGTAGCCGCCGCGCGCCTGGTAGTCCGGCAACCGATGCGAGGTCGCCGTGACCGGGAAGTCCATGATGAGCTGGCGGCCGGGCATGGCTATTTCAGGTCCTG
>JALORV010000230.1 GCA_025458735.1 Burkholderiaceae bacterium
CATCGCGTGCTTGTCCTCGTCGACGACGATCGAGCTGACGTTGGCCGGCGCCAGCGCGCCGATGACGAACTGCGCCGGGTCGTCGGACCACAGCACGATGTCGACGCGCTCGCCGGCGAGTTCATTGGTCACTGCCTGCACGCGCGAGCCGCGCATGCCGACGCAGGTGCCGATCGGGTCGATGCGGCGATCGTTGGTCCACACGGCGATCTTGGCGCGCACGCCCGGGTCGCGCGCCGCCGACTTGATCACCAGCAGGCCCTGCTCGATCTCCGGCACCTCGAACTCGAACAGCTTCATCAGGAACTCGGGCGAGGTGCGCGACAGGATCACCTGCGGGCCGCGCGCCAGCCGGTCGATCTTCTGCACGAAGGCCCGGCAGCGGTCGCCGATGCGCAGGTTTTCCTTCGGGATCATCTCGCTGCGCGGCAGCCGCGCCTCGACCTTGCCGATCTCGATGATGGCGTCGCCCTTGTCCATGCGCTTGATGGTGCCGCTGACGATCTGGTCGCCGCGCGCCAGGAAGTCCGACAGCAGCTGCTCGCGCTCGGCGTCGCGGATCTTCTGCAGGATCACCTGCTTGGTGTCCTGCGCAAACCGACGGCCCAGCGTCTTTTCCTTGTCGACGTTCTCGATCAGTTCCTCGATGCTGTCGCCGATCTCGATCTCGGGGTCGTCCTCGCGGGCGTCCGACAGGATGATCTGATGGCCCGGCTCCTGCAGTCCGGCCTCGTCGGGCACGACCAGCCAGCGCCGGTAGGCGTCGTATTCGCCGGACTCGCGGTCGACCGCCACGCGGATGTCGACGTCTTCCTCGGCAAACAGCTTCTTGGTGGCCATCGCCAGTGCAGCCTCGAGCGCGCCGAAGACGGTTTCCTTCGGTACGTTCTTCTCGCGCGCCAGCGCATCGACCAACAGCAGTATTTCTCGACTCATCGCGGTCTACTCCTTGCTGCCGCCCCTGAAATCCAGTTCAGGTATCAACTTCGCCTTTTCCACCTCGGCCAGCGCAAACTCCACCGTCACGCCGACCGCTTCTGTCTTCTTCGCCGCACGCCGGCCACTGCCCCGGGCCGGCTTCGCCGCGCCGGCCGCACGCTTCGCACCTGCCGCACCCGAGCCCTCGTCGGGCGCGAGCTGCATGCGGATACGCTCTGCGCCCGGCGCGCCATCCATTGCCAGCAGTCGGCCCGCCAGCCGCTTGCGTCCGCCGGCTGCGGCCAGCGGCGCATACAGCCTGACTTCGACCTCGGCGCCGGTGAAACGCTCGTAGTCGGCCGCGCGCTTCAGCGGCCGGTCCAGGCCCGGCGACGAGACTTCGAGTCGCGCGTACTCGACGTTTTCAACCGCCAGCAGATGCGACAGCTGCCGACTGACTTTCTCGCAGTCGGCCAGTCCGATGCCTTCGGCCCGATCGATCGTCACCCGCAGCAGCCCCGCGGCCAGCCGCTCGGCATCGACGAACTCGTAACCGAGTCCTTCGACCGTCCGCCCGATCGTCTGCGCCACCGCAGTTGCCACGCCCGCCATCGCCCACTCGCCTCAGACCAGTTTCCTAGGCGCGGACCGTTCAGCAGCCGGCCCGCATCCGCCCCGCAGCCCGGAAATAAAAAATGGGCTCAAGAGCCCATCCGTTGAATTCAACAGGCTTGCGCGGAAGTCGTCGAAGCACGCCTGCCTGCCACGAAGACGGACGACGCTTGAGCATCGCCGCGCAGCCGACGCCCAAGCGATCGAATCTCGATCGCCGCGCATTTCGGCAACCGCGCATTATAGGGGGAGAGCCGCGCTGCAACAAGCGTAACTGGGGGCTCTGCCCCGGTGACGCCGGATGCCGAACGACCTCGGGCGCGAGCGGCCCTAGTAGCTGCGCTGCGTCTTGCCGCGTTTGAAACGCGCCGGACGGCCGTTGTTGGGCAGTCCGTGGCCGGCGGCGATGTAGTTGACGCTGCTGGTCATCGGGTCCGGCTGACGCGACGGCCGCGCCGGCGCATTGCCGGCGTTGCCGGGCTTGCCCTTGCCACGGCCCGGCCCGCGGCCCTGGCCGCCGAAGCCCTGCCCCGGCGGTCCGTAGCCCTGACCCTGCCCGAGGCCGCTGATCGGGCTGTAGCTCTGGCCCTGCTGCGTCAGGCCAGCGCCGTAGCCGGACGGCCCTTGCCCCGGGCGACCGCGACCCGACGACTTGCCGCGCCCGCCCTTGCCGCTCTGCGGCTGGCTCGGACCGCGCGTGCGCACTTCGTCCATGCCCATGCCGAGGTCGTGCACCCAGGCCTGAACCCACTCGGGCGCCAGTTCGTAGTAGCGCCCGCGGGCCACACTGCGCGGCAGCTGGATCGCTCCGAAGCGGATTCGGATCAGGCGGCTGACGGTCAGGCCGACCGCATCGAAAATCCGCCGCACCTCGCGGTTGCGGCCTTCGGAGAGCGCCACCCGGTACCAGTGGTTGACGCCCTGCCCGCCGGCGTCTTCCAGTTTGCTGAACCGGGCCGGCCCATCGTCGAGCTGCACGCCGTCGAGCAGTTGCTGTCGCTGCTGCTCGCTCAGTTCGCCCAGTACGCGCACCGCATATTCGCGCTCGACCTCGTAGCGCGGATGCATCAGCCGGTTGGCCAGCTCGCCGGAGGTGGTGAAGAGAATCAGGCCCTCGGAGTTCAGGTCGAGCCGGCCGACGGCTACCCAACGGCCGCCGGAAACCTTCGGCAGCTTCTCGAATACCGTCGGGCGCTCGCCCGGATCGTCCTGCGTGACGATCTCGCCGGCCGGCTTGTGATACAGCAGCACCCGCGGTGGCCGCCCGGTGGCGGCCCGGCGCTGCAGCGGCTTGCCGTTGACGCGCACCTGGTCGTTCGGCATGACGCGCTGGCCGATGTGCGCCGGCTGCCCATTGACCGAGACGCGCCCGGCGATGATCAGCTCTTCCATGTCGCGCCGCGAACCGATGCCGGCATCGGCCAGCACCTTGTGCAGCTTCTCCGACTGCGAGTTCAGGGCCTGCTTGGCCGCACGCCGCCCCCGTTCCAGGACCTCGCGTGCGAGTGCCGTTTCCGCCATCGCGGCCGGATTGATGTCCTCACCCTCTCCCGCCAGCGGTGGCGCTGCCGTGGCAACGACCGGAACCGCCGCGGCGGGCCGCTCGCCTTCACTGCGACCGCCGCGCCCGCGGCGCCGACGCCCATGCGGCCCGCGCTGGCGGGCCGGCTCGCCCTCGCCGCTCCGCGGCCCCGCTCCCGCGGCGACGTTGCCGTCGACGTCGTCAGGATGCGCCTCCAGGGCCTCGTCGGCATACTCCGCCGGCTGAGGCGCCGGCGACTCGGCCGCCGGGACCGGAGCCGGATGTTCGTCTGGGTTCGAGTGTGTGGTCATCGCGATGTTGTCGGGGCGGAAGGTCAGGGCGAAAGGTCAGGCGTATCGACGGCGTTGCCCGAGGCGGCATCCGCAGCGCCATCGCCTGCAGACTGCACGGGTTCCAAGGCGATTTCGCGCCCGGCCTCGGCAAACTGCAGTTCGAACTCCGGCGACAGCGGCGCACCGTCGTCGAGCGCCGGCAGTTCCTCGAGCGAGCGCAGTCCCAGGTCGTCGAGGAAGGCGCGCGTGGTGGCGAAAAGTGCCGGCCGGCCCGCCGCCTCGCGGTGGCCGATCACCTCGATCCAGCCGCGCTCCTCGAGTGTCTTGATGACCGGGCTGGAAACGGTGACGCCGCGGATCTCCTCGATGTCGCCGCGCGTGACCGGCTGCCGATAGGCGATGATCGCCAGCGTTTCGAGCACCGCGCGGGAGTAGCGCGGCGCCTTCTCGGGGCTGAGCCGGTCCAGGTAGGGCCGCATCGCGGCCGTGCTCTGGAAGCGCCACCCGGAAGCGAGTGCCGCCAGCTCGATGCCGCGGCCGCTCCAGTCGTGACGGAGCTCGTCGAGCAGCACACGCAGCGTGTCGGCGTTGATCTCGTCCATGAACAGTCGTCGCATCTCGGCCAGCGACAGCGGCTGCTCGGCAGTCAGCAGCGCTGCCTCGAGCACGACCTTGGCCTCTTGTGTATTCATCGTCTCCCGGTCGGAGAGAAAGTGGCCGGAACATCACGCCGCGCCGCGCGAGAAACGCACGACGCCACGGGCGCGGCTGCGCCGTAGAGTTCCCTGGCCTGAAAATCCTGGAAGCGGAGTTCGAAGACCGCGGAGAGCGGCGGGCGTTTGCTTGTTCGAGCCTGCCGAGCGCGGAGTCGGACGATCCGGCAACTCTGGTCGGACCGGGCTGCTCGATGCACGCCCGCGATGCCGACTGAAACCTGACTTGAAATCAGTCTATCACAGCACTCTTCGACGCAAGCGGATCGTGCAACACCCAGCGCATTGCTCATCCGATCGGCCGACATGCCTGTCCGCGCCCTTGCGGCCCTGCCCACGGGCCACCGGTACGCGCGTCGCCACCGCCGTCAGGAGCGCCGCCGCAGCACCACGACCACGCTCGCGATCGACAGCAGCAGCAGGAGGGGATAGATCAGCAGCAGGTCGACCCGGATGTTGCACTCGCCACTGCACAGCAGACGCAGCTTCATGCCGGTCTCCCACGCCGTGTACGCGAGCCAAGCCAGCGCCGTCACGA
>JALORV010000231.1 GCA_025458735.1 Burkholderiaceae bacterium
GCTGCGCCTGACGCGGGCCCGCTTCGACGAGGGTGTCTCTTCCATCCTCGATGTTCGCCAGTCCGAATCGCTGGTGGCCTCCTCCGAACAGGCCATCGCAGACCAGCGTCGCCGCCTCGCGCAGACCGAGAATGCGCTGTCCACCCTGCTGGGGCGCAACCCGGGTCCGATCACCCGCTCGGTGCCACTGGAGGCATTGGTGGTGCCGGCCGAGGCCACGGCCGGCCTGCCGTCGGAGCTGCTGCAGCGCCGCCCCGACATCCGCGCCGCCGAGGAGGCCTTGCGCGGCGCCAGCGCCAATATCGAGGCGGCGCGCAAGGCGTTCCTGCCGAGCGTGACCTTGACCACCATGCTCGGCCTGGCCAGCCCTGCGCTGGGGCAGTTGTTCGACAGCGGGCGCTATGCCTGGTCGCTGCAGCCGGCCATCGGGGTGCCGCTGTTCGACGCCGGGCGACTGCAGTCGGGCGTCGAGCTGGCCGAAGCGCAGCAACGCATCCTGGTCGAGCAGTACCGCTCGACGATCAGACAGGCCTTCCGCGAGGTCAGCGATGCGCTGGTGGCCATCGAGCAACTGGGCCTGCAGCGCGAGGCCGCCAGCAGGGTGGTCAGCGCCAACCGGGAACGGCTGCGCGTCACGCGGGCCCGCTATCTGTCGGGCGTCAGCAGCTATTTCGAGGTGCTCGACGCCGAACGCCAGCTCTTCGACACCGAGGTGGCGCTGTCGCAGGTGACGCGCACCCGGCACCAGGCCGTGGTACAGCTCTACCTTGCGCTCGGCGGCGGCTGGCGCGGTGACTTGTCCTGAGCCCGCTGCATCGGCCGGCGCACTTTGCGGGAATGACCGTGAACCCATCCGGGACGGCACACTACGCGGACTCGCCGTCCTGCGGCTCGAATGCCGGCGCACGCGGGCGAGGAAGAGTCGCAAGGATCGGGTCCATGATCAAGCCACCTCATTCCCACGCTTCGTCGCTGCGCGCCCTGGGTGACGTCGACCGCGCTTTCGACGGCGCCTTCAGCCTGGTCGCCTTCGTGATGAACCGGTTCATCATCGATCACCTGCTCCGTTCGGGGCGGCGCTTGACGGGCAACGATTTCAGCGCTATGTGGAGCGCCGGCCCGACGGGTGGGTGGTCAGTGCGGAACGGGTCGAACCCGAACTGCGCGAGTTCACCCGCGAGAGTGTCGTCCGTCTGCTCGCGGTGGCCGACGAGATCATGGTGGCGCTCAAGGATGCCGACCTGAACGGCCACCGGCACCGAGTGCGGAGGTCCGAGTGACCGGGCCAGGCCGGGCGGCCCGTTGGCGTCCGCGAACGGCCTGTTTTGTTGGGCATCGTGGGCCGGTTCGGGCTTCATGTGCGTCCACATTGGTGCAGGGGTGAGCGCGTGACCGACCGCGCCGGACGCAGTGGATTGCCGCCTCGCCGGCGCCGCGGCCCGGTGTGGTTCGTGCATGCGATGGCGGCGACAGCGATCGCGCTGCTGCAGATGGGTCCGGTTGCTGCGCAGGGTCTGCCCGGCCTGCCGCAGGCGGACTTGCCGTCCGCGGCAGGGTCCGTGCCGGTGACCGGCGTCGCGGCGCCGAGCCCGACGAACTGGGCCGACCGCCTGGCCGAAGCGCGAGCGGAGCAGCAACGACTGCAGGCGGATCCCGATGCACCGGCCGGCGCCGAGCGCCGGCGTGCCTTGTCCCGCTTGATCGCCTTGCTGACGTCCCGCGCGGAGCGGGCGCAGGCGCCCAAGTCGAAGACCCCGGCAGCGGCAGAGCCGTCGTCCGCCGTCACCCTGCGTGGCGAGCCGCCCTATCCGGTGCCCGAGGTCGACGCCTTGCGCGACCAACGGGACAGCCTGCAGGCGCAGGTCACCGCGCTGGCGCTGACGCTCAAGTCGCTGGACGGCGAGCTCGAGGCCGCAGCGCAGGTCCACCGCAAGGCGGCCGAGGCCCTGCGCCTGCGCCAGGAGCTTCTGGAGCGCGGTCGATCCGGCCCCGAGGCCACGGCGCTTCAAGGTCAACTCGAACTGGCGCGTTTGCAGTCGCAAGTGGCCGAACTGGAACTGGCCCAGGCCGACGAAACCCGCACCGCCGCGCGCCAGCGACAGGCGCGCCTGTCCGACCCGATCGCCACGCTCGAGCGCGAGATCGAGCGTGTGCGAGGGCAGCAGCGACTGGATGAAGAGGACCTGCTGCCCGTGCGCAACGGCATTGCCGCAGAGAGCCGGCGGCTGCAGATGGAGCGCGCACGCGCGTCGCGCGAACTGGCGCGTCGCGAAATCCAGCTGAAGAACGGCGGGCGCGCCGCGGCGCACGAGCTGGAAGCGCTGCGTGGACACGTGCTGGCGCTGGAAAGGCTGGAGGGCATCGAGCGCGGCAAGGAGGCGATCTGGGAACTTCGCCAGCAGGTGACGGCAGCGGGCGACGACCCCGAGCTTCGACGCGACGCCGCCGCCGCACTGAGCGATGGCATCGAGCAGGTCCAGGCGCGCCAGCGCACGGCGGCCGAGCAGCTGGAGTTGCTGCGCTCCGAGTACCGCGTCCAGCAATCGCGGCTCGCGGCGATGGCCGATGACGAACCCCAACTGGCGGAGGCAGAGCGGGCGGCGTCGGCGCTGCAGCAGCAGATCGCCGTGCACGAGCGCATGCAGGAGCAGTTGGCCCGCATCGGCACGCTGCTGGCACGCACCCGGGCCGATCTCGGTCCGGCCGATGGCCCCAGTGGCGCCCGAGGTTGGCTCGAGCGTGGTGCGGCGGTGGCACTCGATCTGGCGCGCCGAGCGTGGCAGTACGAACTCTTCAGCGCCACCGAGACCTCCGAGGTCGCCGGTCGTGTCGTCACCGTGGACTATGGCGTCACCGTCGGCAAGACGATCGGCGTGCTGGTGCTCTTCCTGCTGGGTTATGCGGTGGCCAGGCTCCTGGCCATCCGTCTCACCGATTTCCTGGTGTCACGTGCACGCATTTCGCCCCAGCTCGCGCAGGTGCTGCGGCGCTGGGTGATGTCGACGCTGATGTTGATCGTGCTGCTGGTCGTGCTGAGGCTGGCCCGGGTGCCGCTGACGGCCTTTGCGTTTCTGGGCGGTGCCTTGGCCATCGGCGTGGGCTTCGGGGCGCAGAACATCATCAAGAACCTGATCAGCGGCGTCATCATCCTGTTCGAGCGCAAGATACGTGTCGGTGACACCGTCACGATCGGCGGCATTTCGGGCACCGTCACTGCCGTCGACCTGCGCGCAACCACGGTCCTTGGCTTCGACGGCATCGAATCGATCGTGCCGAACTCGAACCTGCTGGAGAACCAGGTCAGCAACTGGAGCTATGGCAATCCGATGATCCGCCGCGCCATCGTCGTCGGCGTGGTCTACGGCTCGGACACCCGGCGCACCATCGATCTCATTCTCTCGGCCGCGCGGCGGCAGCCTGCCACGTTGCCGGACCCCGCGCCTCAGGTGCTGCTCGACGACTTCGGCAGCGATGCCCTGGTCTTCCGCCTGCTGTACTGGATGCGCCTGGGCGGCGAACGCTCCGGGCTGATCGTCGACAGCGACATCCGGCTCGACATCGAGTCTGCCCTGCGGGAAGCAGGCATCACCATGGCCTTCCCGCAGCGGGATGTCCACCTGGACAGCGTGGCGCCGCTTCGGGTCGAGTTGTCGCGTGCGCGGGCCGAACCGGGAACGCCGCAGGCACCGGACCGTGCCGAGGCACCGTCGCCACCGAATGCCATGCCGACCTCGACGAACTGCGCAGATGGATCGGCGGAGTGCGGACCTGGGAACGGCCCGTCTCGAACGCAGGGCGGCGGCGCCGGCTAGCCGTTCGCCGCCAGCCGCCGCAGCCGGGCCAGGTTGGTCACACGCTGCAGCAGTTCGGTGTCGTTCCACGGCTTCTTGAAGATGCCGTACAAGCCCTTCATGTCGTGCACTCGCGCGCTCAGTTCTTCGTGCCCCGTGATGGCGATGATGGGCAGGTCGCTGCTGGCAGGGTTGGATTGCACCGCGGCAATGAGCTCGAAGCCGTTGACCTTGGGCATTTCCAGGTCGGTGACCAGCACCGCGTAGCTTTTGCTCTCCAGCAAGGCCAGGGCCTCGTCGCCGTCGGCGGCGACATCGACCCGGTGGCCGGCGGCTTCGAACAACTTGCGCAGCAGAACACGCGCCACCGCGGAGTCGTCGACCACCAGCAGGCTGACCGGCATATTCACGGGCGCGCTCACCGGCATGCTCACGGGCATGCGCACTGGCATGTTTACGGGCGCAATCACCGGGACGCTCGCGGGCACGCTGGGCGCCACCGGGCGAAGCGGGGGTTTCGTCGTGGGGCGTGCGGTACGTGGCGGCAGTGGCGCGAAGTTGTCCAGCGACAGCGCCGGCAAGGGTGCCGGGTCCGGCCGCGGTGCGCGCGGCGGGAGCCGT
>JALORV010000232.1 GCA_025458735.1 Burkholderiaceae bacterium
ACCACTTCCTCGACGGTCAGCACACCGTGCGGATGGGCGTCGCCGATGGTGCGATCGCCGATCGTCAGGCGGCCCGGCGCGGTCTGGATGCGGGTGTCGGGGCGTACCTTGCCGGCTTCCAGCGCCGCCGCGACGGCGAACGGCTTCATCGTCGAGCCTGGCTCGAAGGTGTCGGTGATGACCCGGTTGCGGATCGCGTCGCCGCTCAGGCGCAGGCGCAGGTTCGGATCGAACGTGGGCCAGTTGGCCAGCGCCAGGATCTCGCCGGTGGCGACGTCGACCACGATGGCCGCGCCGGCCTTGGCCTGGTGCCGGTCGATGGCGCCCTTGAGTGCCGAGAAGGCGATGTACTGGATGCGGCTGTCGATCGACAGCGCGACGTCGCGACCGTCGACCGGCTCGCGCAGCCAGTCGTCCTCGACGATGCGGCCGAGCCGGTCCTTGATCACGCGCCGGCTGCCTGCGCGCCCGGCCAGCACGCGTTCGTGCGCCAGCTCGACGCCTTCCTGGCCGCGGTCCTCGACGTTTGTGAAGCCCACGATGTGCGCGCTGGTCGGGCCCTCCGGGTAGTGCCGCTTGAACTCGCGGCTCGCGTGGATGCCGGCGATCTTCAGCGCCGCGATCCGCTCGGCGACTTCCATGTCGACCTGGCGGCGCAGGTAGATGAAGCTGCGGTCCTCGTGGGCGAGCCGGCGCCGCAGTTCGGCCGGCGACATCTCCAGCAGCCGGGCCAGCTCGGCTACCTGCGCCGGCGTGGCATCGACGTCCTCGGGGATCGCCCACACGGCGCGCGCCGGCACCGACGAGGCGAGCACGACCCCGTTGCGGTCGGTCACGCGGCCGCGCGTGGCCGGAACCTCGAGCGTGCGCGCATAGCGTGCCTCGCCCTGGCGCTGCAGGAAGTCGGTCGTCACGCCGCCCATCAGGTAAAAGGCGCGGCCGCCGAGCGCGACGAAGCCGACGAACAGCATGAAGAGCAGCAGCTTCGAACGCCACGCGGGCAGCGCCACCGTCAGCAACGGGTTGCTGTTGAAGGCGACCCGCTCGCGGCTGCCCGCCGCGCCGGTCGCGCGCCGCATCGCCCCGCCCCTGGCCTGGCGCCGTCCAGTCGTCACTTGCGCGCTCCCGGCTTGACCGGCGCCGCGGCGCTCGATTCCGGCAGGTTGAGGAAGACCGTCGCGCCGGCATCGGCGGCACGGAAGCCGAGCCGGGTGGCGGCCCGCTCGACCGCTGCCGGCTGCGCCAGCCGCGCCTGTTCGATGGTCAGGCGCTCGAAGTCGACGTCGAGCTGCCGGGCCTCCTGAAGGGCGCGCTCGACATCGACGAACAGCGAGCGCGTGCGGTGCTGCGCCGTGACCAGGCCCAGCGCCGAGACGAACAGCAGCAGCGCCGCGACGATCACCAGGGCACGGCGGATCATGGGATGTGCGGCCACGGTGCGGCCGTGCGTTCAGCTGCGCGCAGCACCGCCGAGCGGGCGCGCGGGTTGAGCGCGACTTCCGCGGCATCGGCACGCACGCGCGCGAGTGTCGTCAGCCGCGGCGCGGGCAACTCGGCCGCGCGCAGCGGCAGCGCGCGCTCGCGTGCGCCCGGCCGGTCCGGATGCGCATGCGCGTCGATGAAGCGCTTGACGATGCGGTCCTCCAGCGAGTGAAAGCTGATGACGACCAGGCGCCCGCCCGCCCGCAGGCGGCGCCCGGCCTGCTCCAGGGCTAGCGCCAATTCCTCAAGCTCTTGATTGACGTGAATCCGTACAGCCTGAAATGTCCGCGTGGCCGGATGCTGTGCCCCGTCCGCGCGGCTCTTGCGGTCCCCATAGTCGCGGATCACCCGTGTGAGTTCATCGGGACCAGCTTTGGCGAGCCACTCGGCCGCCGTCTGGCCGGCGGTCGTATCCATGCGCATGTCGAGCGGCCCATCGCCGCGCCAGGAGAAGCCGCGCGCCGCCTCGTCGATCTGCGGCGACGACACGCCGAGATCGAGCAGCACACCGTGCACCTGCGAAACCCCGCAGGCATCGAGCATCGCCTCCAGCCGTGAAAACGCCGTGTGCTCGATGTGAAAGCGCGCATCGCCGATCCCGGATGCAGCGGCCACAGCAGCCGGATCGCGGTCCAGCGCAAGCAGGCGCCCCGTCGGCGACAGGCGATCGAGCAGCAACCGGCTGTGGCCGCCGCGCCCGAAGGTGGCATCGACATAGGTTCCGGCCGGATCCGTCAGCAGCAGGTCGACCGCCGGTCCGGCGAGAACCGAGCGGTGCCCGCGGGCATCCGGCGAGGGAGTGGCCGCCATTCACCGTCAGAACGTGAAGTCGGCAGCGGAATCGGGCAGGCCGTTGGCCAGCGACTGACGCTCGTGCTCGCCGAGCCGGGCCACGTCCCACAGCTCGAAGTGCGCGCCCATGCCGAGCAGCATCACATCGCGCTCGAGGCCGGCGGCGGCGCGCAGCTCAGCGGTCACCAGCACCCGGCCGGCGCTGTCGAGGTCGAGGTCGACGGCACTGCCGAGCAGCAGCCGCTGCAGCGCGCGCGCCGAGTAAGGCAGCTGCGCGATCTGCTGCCGGCGCACCTCCCAGGTCGGCCGGGGATAGACCAGCAGGCAACCGTCGGGGTGGCGGGTCAGCGTCAACCGGCCCTCGCAGCCGGCCGCCAGCGCGTCCCTATGCCGCGCCGGCATGGAGAGACGGCCCTTGCCATCCAAGGTCAGTTGTGAGGCACCCTGAAACACGCTTGATGGACACGGAACAGTCAACGCAACGCCGAACGGCGAAGCGAACACTAACTATCCCACTGTCTCCCACTATTTCACACGGGTCGCCACTGTAATCCAGCGGTTTCGTGGCGGTCAAGCGAATTGCCGGGAATTTTTCAATGACAACAAGGACTTAGCGGCAGTTTTTCACGCGGAATCGTGGCTGATTTCTGCGCCAATTGAATGGCTTAGCGCAGGTAGTAAAAGTGAAATCTCAGGAAAGTCGGTTTCCTCGCCGGCATCGACGCGCGCGAACACCTGCGACGGCGGCTGACGAATGCCGGCTGCCCACATGCGATAGACAGAAGCTATCGAACCGTGGTCGCGTCAGGACTTCGGGTGCGGTCGGCCTGTCGCGCGCCGACTCCAAGGCACCGCCGATAGATTCGCCCAATGGCTGCCGCGCGCGATTGCAACGCCGGACACACGGGAAGAGTGCAAAGCCCGCCGATAAGCCGGATTCTGTTCGGCGCCCTTGCGAGCGCCGCGACGATCATTCATCTGGGCCGGCGATCACTCGCCGGCTCGAGCCACCTACCCGCGGCCTCTCCGAGCAGGATCAGCGGCCGCCTATTTGGTGTTGCTCCACGTAGAGATTGCCCGTTTCACCCGACTCGGCTTCGCCTCGTCGGGCACGGCGCTTGCGCGCCGCACCCTCTGAAGAGCCGCCTTCCAGCCGCCCTTCCTGACAAGACTTTGTCGGCGCGCTGCGCGCGCCTCCAGCCGGTCGACTCGTCTCTGTTGCTCTGATCCTCACCTCGCGGTGGGCAGGCGTTACCTGCTACGTTGCTCTGCGGAGTCCGGACTTTCCTCGACGCCTTTTGACTAGCGACGCGATCGTCTGGCGGGCTTTGCGGAACGCATTTTAGGGTGGCCCGGACCACTTCAAGGCGACAACGCGGCCGCTTTTCGCGGGAGCGGGCGCACCCGGCCACGACTAAGGTGCAGCAGGGCTGCACACAATCCGACACAATCCGCACACGAACACTGCCGCGCGCAACTCGATCCGCACCTGATCCACACCGCGCCGCCATCGAGTGCAAAGACGTCTGCCACAGTGACCACTTCCGATCCCGCCGCACCCCGACTGATCGTCGTCGAGGACTCCGAACTCGACTACGAACTGCTGCTCGCGATGCTGATGCGCGAGGGCCTGCGTCCGCGCGCGGTGCGCGTCGAGGACGAGGCCGGCATGCGGGACGCCTTCGCCGCTGGGCCGATCGACGCCGTCATCACGGACCACAATCTGCCGCGCTTCGACTCGTTCGCTTCGCTGAAGGTGGCCAAGACGGTCGATCCGGACATTCCGGTCATCGTGCTGTCGGGCGAGATGTCCGAGGACCTTGCGGTCGCCTCGCTGCATGCCGGCGCCGACGACTTCGTGCTGAAGACGCGCATGTTCCGCATCGCCTCGGCCCTGCAGCACAGCCTGCAGGCGGCACGGACCCGGCGCGAGGGGCGCAGCGCAGCGGCGGCGCTGGCGGCCAGCGAGAGCAAGCTGCATGCGCTCACCCAGCACCTCGAGCGCGCCAAGGAAGAGGAGCGCCGTGCGATTGCGCAGGAGATCCACGACGACGTCGGCGGCGCACTGACGGCTCTGAAGTTCGAGGTGGTGCGTCTGGCGCGGGAACTGGGCGCCGATGCGGCGCATCGCGAGCGGCTGCAGGCGATCCAGCAGTTGCTCGAGTCCGCCGTGGTGGCCACCCACCGCATCCAGCACGCCCTGCGGCCGGCCGTGCTCGACGCCGGACTGGTGGCCGCGCTCGAGTGGCTGACACGCGGCTTCGGCGAGCGCACCGGCCTGCCGATCGACTTCCGCAGCAACCGCGACGAATTCGAGATCGCGCCGGACCGTGCGGCCGCGCTGTATCGGGTCGCCCAGGAGGCACTGACCAACGTGCGCAAGCACGCCGCGGCCCGGCAGGTGCATGTGCAGCTCTTTGCGCTCGACGACGATGTCACGCTCGAGATCGCCGACGACGGCGCCGGCTTCGAGACCGGCAGCCTGGCGGTGACTCCGGGCTTCGGCGTGCGCGGACTGCTCGAGCGCGCGCGTGGGCTCGATGGCTGGGCGGAGGTCTCGTCCTCGCCCGGGCGCGGCACCACCGTGATGTTCTCGATTCCGCCGCGGCCGCCGGCGCGCTCGAAGTGGACAGCTACGGAGCGGGAGGAGCCAGATGCCGATTAGGCTGATCGTGGTCGACGATCACGCGATCGTCCGGCGCGGCATCGTGCAGGTGCTGTCCGAGTACCC
>JALORV010000233.1 GCA_025458735.1 Burkholderiaceae bacterium
ATCAGGTGCCAGCCGAACGGCGACTGCACCGGCACGCTGATCTGGCCGATCTTCAGCGCGTTCATCGCGCGCTCGAACTCGGGCACCGTGTCGCCGGGATAGACCCAGCCGAGGTCGCCGCCGCGGCTGCCGCTGGGATCGAGCGAATGCAGGCGCGCCAGCGTGCCGAACTCGACCTGCCCATTTTCGATGCGCGCCTTGAACTCCTCGAGGCGCCGCTTGACTTCCGGCTCCGGCGTGACGTCGGACACGCGCAGCAGGATGTGACGCACGCGCGTCTGCTGCACCGGCCCGCCGGCAAGCCGGCCCTCGACCGCACTGCGCCGCCCGAGCACCTTGAGAATGTGAAAGCCGTTCGGACTGCGCACCACCGGCGCGATGTCGCCCACCTTGACGCCCTTGACCGCCTCGACGAACAGCGTCGGCAGGCGGTCGATGTTGCGCCAGCCGAGTTCGCCGCCCTGCAGCGCCTCGGAGGCATTGGAGAAACTGGCAGCCAGGCGTGCGAAGTCCGCGCCGCCACGCAGCTGCGCCACCAACTCGTCGGCGCGCTGGCGCGTCTCGTCGATGCGCTGCGTGTTGGCGTTCTCCGGCACGCGCAAAAGGATCTGCGCCAGGTTGATTTCCTCGGAGTCGGCCGTGACGCCGGCCTGGGCCGCGATGAAGTTGTCGAGTTCGCTCTCCGAGATCTGCAGGCGGCCGTCGACCTCGCGCTCGCGCAGGCGATTGAGCAGGATGTCCTGGCGCACGTCCTCGCGGAACTGGGCAAACGACACGCCGTCGGCCTCGAGTCGCTGGCGCATGGCCTGCACCGACATGTTGTTGGCCTCGGCGATGCGTCCCATCGCCGCATTCACCGTGGCGTCGTCGACCCGCACGCCCGACTCGCGCGCAAGCTGCAGCTGCGCGCGGTCGACGATCATCCGCTCCAGCACCTGCCGCTCCAGCACCTCGGGCGGCGGCGGCTGGATCTTCTGGCGCTCCAGCTGTGCCACCGCCGCCTGCATGCGCAAGCGCAGTTCGTTGGCGGTGATCACCTCGTCGTTGACCACGGCGATGATGCGGTCCACCGGCTTCGAGGTGCGCGCGGCCGGGCTCGTGCGGGCGGCGGCCGGGGGCGACGGCACCGCCGTCGGGGTCGGTGCCGCTGCAGCGGGTGCCACTACCGGCGGACGTGCCGCCGGCTGCTGCGGCTGCTGGGCGAGCACGCCGCCGGCAGCGAGCAGGCACAGCAGTGCACCAAGCGGCGCGCGGAAAGTCTTCACCATGGGGTCTACTCGTAGTACTCGAACATGCCCGGCTGCCGAGGCAGCGGGTTGATGCGCTGGTAGCCCGGGATATTACGCTGCAGCTGCGACAGCGCATTGGTGCCGACGCTGGTGAGTCCGGCCAGTTCGAGCTGCACGTAGAAGTTGGTGGTGCGCGTGTCGGTGGTGGTCTGGAAGCGCTGGACGGCAAAGCGCAGCAGCCAGCAATCCTCCTTGAACTCGAAGCCGGCGATGAATTCCACCGGCTTGCGGCTTTCGAACGAGTAGTTGTAGCGGCCGACCGCGTACCAGCGGTCCGACAGCGGCCATTGGACCGCCAGATCCGCCTGGTTGGTGGTCTCGGTGGAGCCGCTGCCTTCGTTGTAGCGGTAATAGGCGCTGATCACCGAGGCCCGGCGCGGCTGCCAGCGCATGCCGGCAGTGGCGCGCGAGACCGAACTCTGCTCGGCCGAATACTGGATCGCCATGTCGACCGCCCAGTAGTTGCCCAGCTGCGCGGTCAGCGCCGCCAGCAGGTCGCTCTCGTTGCTGGCACGCGGGGACTCGCCGGGCAGAGTCACCTTCTGGTCCGTGAAGTAGTAGCGCTGGCCGACCGCCGCGCGCAGGCGCTCGGCGCCGGTCTCGTTGTCCAGCACGCGGGTCGCCAGCGCCATCGTCAGCTGGTTGGCGTTGACGATGCGGTCGTAGCCCGAGTAGATGTTCTCGGTGAAAAACTGCGCATAGTTCAGGTCGGCCAGCGCGCTGTCGAAGTTCGGCAGCTGGTTCTGTTCGCGGAACGGAATGTAGGCGTAGTAAAGACGTGGCTCCAGCGTCTGCTGCGCATCGCGCCCGAACCACTGCACGTCACGCTCGAAGATCAGGCCGCTGTCCAGGCTCAGGATCGGCATCACGCGAGAGGCTGACGGGTCGTTCGGGTAGAACCGCTCGTCGAGGCTGTAGTAGGTCGCCGACAGCTGCGCGCGTGGCGTGATGAACCAGCCGGGCGCAATGATCGGGTAGGCGAAGCGCGGATTGACGACATAGCGCGTCCCATCCGGCTGCAGGGCGGTCGGTCCCACGAAGCGCGTGCCGTCGATCGTCGCCGCTGCTTCGAGGCCGCGCCAGTCGGCCACGAACCCGGTCAGCGTCACCTGCGGCACGCGCTCGTAGGGCGGCACGACCGGGGCCAGCGGATCCTGCAGGACCTGGTTCTGCGTCACGCGCACGTTGGTCGCCCAGAAAGGCTGCGTGAACGACACGAAGGCATCCTGCGGGAGCACCTTCTGCGAGGAGCCGAGGATCGTGCTGGAGAAGTCGACGAAGTAGTTGTCGTCCGACACGCGGTTGTAGTTGACGCCGGCAGCCAGCCCGGTCGGCGACGCGTAGTTCAGGCGGATGCTGGTGAAGTCGCGCGAATCCTCGGTCTCGCTGTCGCGGGGAATCACGTCGTACAGCAGCGTGCCGCTGAAGGTCGGCTGCAGGAAGCGGAACTCGTTGCCGAGCATCACGCCGCGCTTCGTCATCAGCCGCGGCGTCAGCGTGTAGTCGTAGTTGGGCGCGATGTTCCAGTAGTACGGCGTGCGGATATCGGTACCCACCGTGGAACTCAGGCCGAAGCTCGGCGTCAGGAAACCGCTGCGACGCTGGTCGCCGATCGGGAATCCCAGGATCGGCGAAGCCATGATCGGCACGCCCTGGAACATCAGCACCGCACCGCTGGCAGTGGCGGATTGCTCGAGGCCGTCGACTTCCAGCCGTTCTGCCTGTACCCACCAGGCCGGATCGTCCGGCGCGCAGGTGGTGAAGCGGGCCTGCTCCATCGTGGCCCGCTGGTTGCCGAGAAACTCGATCAGCGAGGCCTTGCCGTGACCGTTGCGTGCCGGGTAGCTGAACTTCACATCGGGCATGCGGCCGGTCTGTGCATCGATGCGGAAGGAGGCTTCGGGACCGGTGAAGGTGGCGCCCTGGCGATAGATGCGCGCGTTGCCCTCGATGTCGACCTGGTCGGTCGCCTGCGTGTAGATGATGCGATCGCCACGCACCACGGTACCGTCGCGGCGGATCTCGGCGTTGCCTTCGAGCACGATGCGCTCGTCGAGCGTGCCCTCGATGCGCTGCGCGCGGGCAAACACCGGGCCGCCGTCGGGGCC
>JALORV010000234.1 GCA_025458735.1 Burkholderiaceae bacterium
CTTCGATGCGCCGGCGCAGCGCGGCCAGCTGCTCCGGCTGCAAGCCGGCCCCGATCACGGCATCGAAGCCGGGACGCTCGGCCCGTGGCGGATAGGTCGGCTTGACGACCAGCTGTTCCAGCCGGCCCGAGACCTGGGACCACGCGGCCGCCTCCCCGCACCACCAGCTCGCCAGCGACGGCAGCAGCAGATCGGCACCCAGCTCGCGCTGCGCGATGGCAGGCAGGAAACCGTTGAGGGCCGGCGACTCCAGGAATCCCGAACCCAGCGCGTTGGCCAGCAGTACGCGGCCGGCGCGCACGGCCCGCAGCAATCCCGGCACGCCGAGCGTGGAGTCGGGCCGCAGTTCGAGGGGATCGCAGAAGTCGTCGTCGAGCCGCCGCAGGATGCCGTGGACCGGCTGCAGGCCATGCAGTGTCTTCAGGAATACGCGATCGTCGCGCACCGTCAGATCGCTGCCCTCGACCAGCGGGATGCCGAGGTAGCGCGCCAGGTAGGCGTGCTCGAAGTAGGTCTCGGCATAGGGACCGGGCGTCAGCAGCACCAGTCGCGCCGACTCGCCCTCCCGGCGCGGACTGAGCCTCTGCAGCATGTCCAGCAGGCGGCGGTAGCTCGCCGCCAGCCGCTGCACGTTCATCATGCGGAAGGCCTCGGGGAACAGGCGCGAGACGATCAGCCGGTTCTGCAGCGCGTAGCCGAGGCCCGAGGGCGCCTGCGTGCGCTGGCCAACCACCCACCACTGTCCCTCCTGGTCGCGCGCCAGGTCGACTGCGACGATGTGCAGGAAGACCCCGGCCGGCGGCTGCTGCCCGGCCAGCGGCCGCAGGTAACCCGGATGGCCGACCAGCAGCGCCGGCGGCAGCAGGCCGGCAGTGAGCAGGCGCTGCTCGCCGTAGCAGTCCGCCATGATGGTCGCCAGCAGTTGCGCGCGTTGCGCGACACCGGCCTCGATCTGCTGCCACTCCTCGGCGCCCAGCAGAAACGGCAGCAGGTCGAGCGGCCACGGCCGCTCGCCGCGGTCATCGTCGCGATAGACGTTGTAGGTGATGCCGTCGTCGCGTACCTGGCGCTCGATGGTGGCGCGGCGACGCGCGAGGTCGGCAAAGCCACCCGGCCCGAGGTGACTGAAGAAGTCGCGCCAGAGCGGCCGCAGCGTGCCGTCGGCGTCGCGCAGTTCATCGCGATGCCCCGGCGGCACCGGCAACGCGAGACTGGCCGCCAGCTGGGCCGCATCGCGGGCCGGATCGAACTCGAACAGGCTCTGCGTCATCGTGCTTCGAGTGTGCCCGCCTGCGCAGTCGGCTGCACCTCTGTGCCGCCGCCGCTAGCGCTGACGCAGATCCAGCGTGAAGGGAAACTCCGGGTTGCGGCGCGGTTCGGCGACCTGCATGCGCCCGGGGGTGTGACCCGTCGTGGAAAAGCGCGCCAGGCGCCGGCTCTCGGCTTCGTAGGCATTGACAGGAAAGGTGACGTAGTTGCGGCCGCCCGGATGGGCAACATGGTACTGGCAGCCACCGAGCGAACGCTCCATCCAGGTGTCGACCAGGTCGAATGTCAGCGGCGCATGCACGCCGATGGTCGGATGCAGCGCCGATGCCGGCTGCCACGCGCGGTAGCGCACGCCACAGACCTGCTCGCCGGCACGGCCGGTCGGCTGCAGCGGCAGCGCGCGGCCGTTGACCGTGACCACGTGCCGCGCACCGGTGATTCCCGTGGCCCTGACCTCGATGCGCTCCAGAGAAGAGTCGACATAGCGCACCGTGCCACCGGCGGCGCCCTCCTCGCCCATCACGTGCCACGGTTCGAGCGCCGCGCGGATTGTCAGGCGCACCCCCATCGCGTCGAGGTGGCCATAGAGCGGGAAGCGGAACTCGAAGTGCGGCGCGAACCACTCGGCCTGCAGGGCGTAGCCCGCGCTCGCCAGTTCCGCCAGCACGTCGTCGAAGTCGAGCGCGAGGAAGGTGGGCAGCAGGAAGCGGTCGTGCAGGTCCGTGCCCCAGCGCGCCAGCCTTGCGCTGTAAGGCGTGCGCCAGAAACGCGCCAGCAGCGCGCGCAGCAGCAGCTGCTGGGCCAGGCTCATCTGCCAGTGCGGCGGCATTTCGAAGGCGCGCATCTCGAGCAGTCCGAGGCGGCCGTTCGGCCCGTCCGGCGAGTACATCTTGTCGATGCAGAACTCGGAGCGATGGGTGTTGCCGGTGACGTCGATCAGGATGTTGCGCAGCGCCCGGTCGACCAGCCAGGGCGGTGCGCCCTGGCCACGACTGCGCTCGCGCAGCTCCGCCAGCGCGATCTCGAGTTCGTAGACCTGGTCGTTGCGCGCCTCGTCGACCCGTGGCGCCTGGCTGGTCGGCCCGATGAACAGCCCCGAGAACAGGTACGACAGCGAGGGATGGTTGTGCCAGTACGAAATCAGGCTCGCCAGCAGGTCCGGCCGACGCAGAAACGGCGAGTCCTCCGCCGTGGCGCCGCCCAGCACGATGTGGTTGCCGCCGCCGGTGCCGGTGTGCCGGCCATCGAGCATGAACTTCTCGGTGGCCAGGCGCGATAACCGCGCCGCCTCGTACAGCGTCTCGGTGTGATCGACCAGCTGGCGCCAGTCGGCGGCCGGATGGATGTTGACTTCGATGACTCCGGGGTCCGGCGTGATCTGCAGCATGCGCAGGCGTGCATCGCGCGGCGGTGGATAGCCTTCCAGCACCACCGGCAGGCCGAGTTCCGCCGCCGTGGACTCGACCGCCGCCACCAGGGCCAGGTAATCCTCGAGCACCGTCAGCGGCGGCATGAACACGTACAGCACCCGGCTGGCATCACCGGCCCGCTCGGCGGTCGGGCCGCTGGCACGGCGCGGATCACGCACCTCGACGCACAACGCGGTGCGCGTCAGCGTTGCTGCCGATTCGAAGCGGCGCGGTGGCGCAGATCCCGCCGGGGGGGCACCGGCCAGCCCCGGGCCGCTCGACACGGTCGACGCCGACGTCCGGACGGCCGCCCGCGTGGCAGGACGGTCCGGCTCGAAGCCAGCCTGCAGCGCCACTGTTCCGCCCTCGGCGAAACCACCGCCAACGGCGTGCGGGTCGACCTGTGGCCGGATGTCGGCGTGCAGCGGCAGCGCTCCGCGCGGCGCGAAGGGGTCGGCCTCCACGACGGGCGGCCGCTCTTCCGGCGCGACCCACGGCAACGAATCAAGCGGCAGCCGGTAGCCCATCGGCGAGTCGCCGGGCACCAGGACCATGCGCTCGCCGCGCAGGAACCAGGCGCTGCTGACCCAGGCAGACGTCCGCCCGGCTGCCGCCTCGGTGCGGCGGAGCGGCAGCGTGTAGCCGACCGGACTGGCCAGTCCCTGCTCGAACACGCGCAGCAGTCGCACGCGCTCCAGTTCGTCATCGAGCC
>JALORV010000235.1 GCA_025458735.1 Burkholderiaceae bacterium
ACTGGCGCTTGCGGATCTGCCGCGCCTGCTCCCGGCGCTGGCTGACAGCCGGGGATCGTTGCACTACCGCATCACCGGAGGACGCGATGAACAGGGTCGGCCCTGTGCCGACATGCAGCTCTCGGGCCGGCCTCTGCTCGAATGCCAGCGCTGCGGCGGAACCTTCGAATTCGCGCTCGAGCGCGCGGCGCCGTTCCGTTTCGTTGGTTCCGAGGAAGAGCTCGATGGGCTGCCGCTCGAGGAAGACGAGGTTGACGTCATAGCCGGCGACCGCCAGCTGGACGTCGCGCGATGGGTCGAGGATGAGGCGATCCTGTCGCTGCCGCTGGTGCCACGGCATGCGGAGGGGGATCCTGAATGCCGCCCGGCCGTCCCGCTGGCCGAGAGCGACGACGACACCATGTCAGGCGCGAGACCAGGCCCGTTCGCGGCGCTCGCCGGAGTCAAGGTGAGGCGGCGCTCGAGTTGAAGTACCGCTGCGGTGCACCTCGCCGCGCTCCCCCGGGCCCGGGGGTTCCTCGCCGGGCCGCAGTCAGGTAGAATTTCCCGTTTTCTTCCGTGGGGTTAGCCATGGCTGTCCAACAGAACAAGAAGTCGGCGTCGAAGCGCGGTGCGCATCGTGCGCACGACTTCCTCACCAATCCGCCAACCGCGATCGAGCCGACGACCGGTGAAGTGCATCGTCGTCATCACATCAGCCCGAACGGTTTCTATCGCGGCAAGAAGGTCCTCCAGACCAAGAACGACGAGTAAGCTGCGTCGATCAGCCCCCTGATCGGTCGAACCCTCGTGCGCGTGTCTTCGCGCGTCGATCCAAGTTTCCTTGACAGCAGCCTGCGGCGCCCTCGTGGCTCTGCAGGCGCACGCCTGCAGTGACTATCCGCGTCGCCATCGACTGCATGGGTGGGGACCATGGCGTTCCGGTCACCGTGCCGGCGGCGCTGAAGTTCCTGGCTGCCGAGCCAGGCGTTTCGCTGCTGCTGGTCGGCCGCAGTGCCGAGATCGAGCAGCTGCTGCCCGGCGCCCGCCAGCGTCTCGAGGTCGTCCATGCGGACGAAGTGGTCGAGATGCATGATCCCCCGGCGACCGCGCTGCGCGGCAAGCGCAATTCTTCAATGCGCATCGCGATCAACCTCGTCAAGGAAGGGCGCGCCGACGTCGCCGTCAGCGCGGGCAACACCGGCGCCCTCATGGCGATCGCACGCTTCGTGCTCAAGACGCTCGACGGCATCGACCGGCCGGCAATCGCCGGCGTGATCCCGAACCAGGCCGGACGGGCGACGACGATGCTCGATCTCGGCGCCAACGTCGACTGCGGCCCCGATCACCTGCTGCAGTTCGCGGTGCTTGGCTCGGCCCTCGTGGCTGCGATCGAGGAGACCGATCGCCCCACGGTCGGGCTGCTCAACATCGGCGAGGAAGTCATCAAGGGCAACGACATCGTCAAGCAGGCTGCCGAGCTGCTGCGCGCGAGTCCGCTCAACTTCTACGGCAACGTCGAGGGCAACGACATCTACAAGGGCACGACGGACGTCGTGGTGTGCGACGGCTTCGTCGGCAACGTTGCGCTCAAGTCCTCCGAGGGGCTGGCGCACATGCTCGGCGGCTTCATGCGCGAGGAGTTCAAGCGCGATCCGCTGTCGCGTCTGATGGCGCTTGCCGCCTACCCGGTACTCAGCCGCTTCCGGCGCCGGGTCGATCCGCGGCGCTACAACGGCGCCAGCCTGCTCGGGCTGCGCGGCCTGGTGCTGAAGAGCCACGGTTCAGCCGACGAACTGGGCTTCGAGTGCGCCCTGCGCCGCGGCTACGAGGAAGCGCGGCATCGCGTGCTCGAGCGCACCGTGGCGGCGATGCAGCCCTTCGTGCAGCAACTCGAGCAGATGCATCGATCGCGCCGCGAGTCGGCCGAGCAGCACGCATGACTGGCCTGGCCTGTCACCCGACCGAACCGGGCGACCAGCCGCCGGCCTGACCCCGGGAGCGGCACGATGACCTCCGGTCGGCGCTTCGCACGCATCATCGGCACGGGCTCGGCGCTGCCGCACCGGGTCCTCACGAACGCCGAACTGGCACGCGACCTCGCTACCCGCGGCATTGAAACCTCCGATGAATGGATCGTCGCCCGCACTGGAATTCGCCAGCGGCACATCGCCGAAGCCGGCGTCACGACGGCCGACCTCGGCACCCGGGCGGCGCAGGCCGCGCTTGACATGGCAGGCGTGCCACTCGACAGCATCGATCTGATCATCGTTGCGACCTCCACGGCAGACCAGATCTTTCCCAGCGCAGCCTGCCTGATCCAGGCGCGGCTCGGCCATCCGGGCTGCGCTGCATTCGATGTGCAGGCCGTCTGCAGCGGCTTCGTCTACGCGCTGACGGTGGCCGAGGCGATGCTGCTGACCGGCCAGCATCGGCGGGCGCTCGTCATCGGCGCAGAAGTGTTCTCCCGCATCCTCGACTGGAACGACCGCACCACCTGCGTGCTGTTCGGCGACGGTGCCGGTGCTGTCGTCGTCGAAGCGGCCGGCCGGCCGGGCATCCTGGCGCGCGAGCTGCGCGCCGACGGCAGCCACGCGGGCATACTCTGCACGGCCGGACGGATCAGCCAGGGGGGCATCGAAGGCCATCCGTTCCTGACGATGGACGGGCAGGCCGTGTTTCGGCTGGCGGTGTCGGCCCTCGGCGCCTCGGCGCTCGATGTCCTGCAGGCGGCCGGCCTGCCGACGACGGAGCTCGACTGGCTCATTCCCCACCAGGCCAACATCCGGATCATGAACGCGATCGCACGGCGACTCGGACTGCCGGAAGACCGGGTGATCGTGACGGTCGGGGAGCATGGCAACACCTCGGCTGCGTCCGTGCCCCTGGCACTGGACCTGGCCGCGCGCGACGGCCGCATCCGGGCGGGGCAGCGACTGCTGCTGCAGGGGGTGGGTGGCGGATTTACCTGGGGCTCGATACTGCTCGAGTGGTGATCGGATGAAACTCGCATTTGTCTTTCCCGGACAGGGCTCGCAGTCGGTCGGAATGCTGGAAACGTTCGCGGGCGACGCGGCCGTCGAGCGCGTGCTCGACCGGGCGTCAGCCGCGCTGGACCAGGACCTGCGGACGCTGATCGCGTCCGGACCGGCCGAAGAGCTTGGCCTGACGGTCAATACGCAGCCGGCAATGCTGGCGGCGGGCTATGCGATTTACGAAGCCTGGCGCGCGCGGGGCGGACCGCTGCCGGCGCTGATGGCCGGCCACAGCCTCGGCGAATACACGGCGTTGACCGCGGCCGGCGCCCTGACGCTCGAGGATGCCATCCGCATCGTGCGCCAGCGCGCGACGGCGATGCAGGAAGCCGTGCCGGTGGGCGTGGGCGCGATGGCGGCGATCCTTGGTCTG
>JALORV010000236.1 GCA_025458735.1 Burkholderiaceae bacterium
GGGTTGCAGTGGCTGCGCAAGTCGGCCGAGGCAGGCTTTGCGCGTGCCCAGTACGCGCTGGGCCTGCTCTACGAGTCCGGCGGACCGCTGCCGCGGTCGCTGACTGACGCCACGCACTGGTTTCGCAAGGCCGCGGAGCAGGGCTACCGGGACGCGCAGGTCAGCCTGGCCACCCAGTACTTTCTCGGTCGGGGCGCGCCGCGCGACTACGCCGAGGCGGCGCGCTGGTACGAGCGCGCTGCGGAGCAGGGCGACACCGGGGCCGCGTACATCATTGCCAGCCAGTACGAGAACGGCGATGGCGTGGCCGCGGACACGCTGCGGGCGTTTTACTGGTACAGCGTCGCCGCCGGCAGCGGCGACCCGGTGGCCGTGCTCAAGGCGCGCGAACTGCGCGCGCGCCTGGGCCAGGAACGCTGAGGTCGCCGCCGGGAGGGGCGGCGCGAGGCCGCCCGGCGGCGGGTGCGGCCAACCCTACTCGGGCCGGCGCAAGGGCGTCGGTCGTTCGCCGACCGTCACCGGGACTTCGACTTCCCGTCCGGCCCGCAGCACGCGCACGCTGGCGTTCGAGCCCGGCGGCAGCTGCGCGATCTGGTTCAGCATGCCGCGGCTGTTGCCCACCTTCTCGCCGTTGATGGCAACGATCACGTCGCCCGGCTCGAGGCCCGCACGGCCGGCCGGGCTGGAGCGCTGCACGCCCTTGAGCACGACGCCGTCGCTGCGTTCGAGCTTGAGCATCTGCGCCACGTCGGGCGTGATGTCCTCGGGCTCGACGCCGAAATAGCCGCGCGTGACCTTGCCGGCGCGGATCAGATCGTTCATCACCTGCCGCACCAGCGTCGTCGGGATCGCGAAGCCGATGCCGATCGAGCCGCCGGTGCGCGAGAAAATGGCCGTGTTGATGCCGACCAGATGGCCGTTGGAGTCGACCAGCGCGCCGCCGGAATTGCCCTGGTTGATGGCCGCGTCGGTCTGGATGAAGTTCTCGAAGGTGTTGATGCCTAGGTTGCTGCGGCCGAGCGCCGAGACGATGCCCATGGTGACGGTCTGGCCGACATCGAACGGATTGCCGATCGCCAGCACCACGTCGCCGACCTTCAGTGCATCGTCGCGGCCGAAGGTGATCACCGGCAGCCCGGTGGCTTCCACCTTGAGCACCGCGAGGTCGCTTTCCGGGTCGGCCCCGACCAGCTTCGCATCGAACTGCCGGCCGTCGGCCAGTGCAACAGCGATTTCGTCGGCGGCCTGCACCACGTGGTTGTTGGTCAGGATGTAGCCGTCGGGCGTGGCGACCACGCCCGATCCGAGGCTGGCGACGCGCTCCGGCCCGCCGCGCGGTTCACCGAAGAAGTAGCGGTAGATCGGATCGGGGTTCTGGCTGCGCCGCTGCACTTCCTTGGTGGTGTAGACGTTGACGACGGCCGGCGCGGCGCCTGCCACGGCCGCCGAGTACGAGGCGTAGCCGGCCTGCGGCGGCGCGACCGTGGGCGGAGCCTCCCTGGTCGCCAGCACCGGCGCCACGGCCGCCGGGGCCATGGCCGGTGCGCGCGCCAGCCACTCGGGCCGCAGCGTCGAGACGACGAACAGCAGGGCAAGGCCGATCGTCGTTGCCTGCGCGAAGATCAGCCAGATGCGGCGGAGCATGCGGCCTCCGGGCCGGCTCGGTTCGGTAATGGGAAAACGGCCGTCGCCGAGGACGACGACGGCCGATTATTGCAGACGGGCGGGTGTGCCGCCGCGGCTCAGCGCCGCTTGAGTTCGTCGCGGATCTCGCGCAGCAGCGTGACGTCTTCCGGGGTCGGCGCCGGAGCGGCATCGAGGTTCGACTTGACGCGGTTGACGGCCTTGACCATCCAGAAGATGACGAACGCCAGGATGATGAAGTTGAGCAGCACCGTGATGAAGCTGCCCCAGGCGAAGACCACGCCGCTCTTCTGCGCCGCGTCCAGCGAGGCGCCGGGCGGCACGTTGCCCGACAGCACCCAGTACTTGTTGCTGAAGTCGACCGCACCGCCGAACACGGCGTTGATCAGCGGCATCACCACGTCCTTGACCAGCGAGTCGACGATGCGCCCGAAGGCGCCGCCGATGATGATGCCGACAGCCAGGTCAATCACGTTGCCCTTGACTGCGAACTCGCGGAACTCCTTCATCATGCTCATGTCTTTTCCCCGGGGCCAATTGGTAAGCGGAGCAAGTCTAGCCGGCACGCGTGGCGCGGCCCGTCGTGGCGGCGGCGGTCGGGCTTGTGCCATGCAGTAGAATCGCGGGCTGCCGTCCGGCGAACTGCGTCTCCGATAGTTTCAGCGGTCGCGTGACCAGCTGGCGCGGACGACAGCAGCCCGGTGGCGGGCGCCCGGCGGCGCTGCAGTCCGGTCACCACAACCTTTCGGGGCTTTCATGTCTACTTCGACTTCCGTTCCTGCCGGCGACATGCCGGCGAGCGTCGACAAGGAACGGCGCAACGCGATCGCGCTGGCAGCGACTGTCGGCGGCGCGGGGGCCGTGGCGCTGGCCGTGCCGTTCGTGTCGTCGTTTGCGCCTTCCGAGCGCGCCAAGGCTGCCGGCGCCCCGGTCGAGTTCGATGTGGCCGGCCTGGCCCCCGGCGAGATGCGGACGGTCGAGTGGCGCGGCGTGCCGGTGTGGGTGCTGCGCCGGACGCCCGAGATGCTGCAGTCGATCCGCAAGGCCGATGCCGAAGTCGCCGATCCGAAGTCCGAGCGCACGGCGTTTCCGACGCCGGAGTACGCGCGCAACGAGTACCGCTCGCGCAAGCCGGAGTTCCTGGTGACCGTCGGCATCTGCACGCACCTCGGCTGCAACCCGGTCGGGCCTTTCGGCGCCGGCCAGAACGCGCAGCTCGGCGCCGACCAGGGCTTCCTGTGCCCGTGCCATGGCTCGACCTTCGATCTGGCCGGGCGGGTCTTCAAGAACAAGCCGGCGCCGGACAACCTCGTGGTGCCGCCGCACAAGTACCTGTCCGATACCGTCGTGCTGATCGGCGACGACAGCAACGCCTGACCCCCGGGAAGAAGCGATGGCTGAATACAAGACCCCGTATACCGGTGTGGCCGGCTGGTTCGACCAGCGCATGCCGACGGTGATGTCGGAGTACAAGAAGCACCTGTCCGAGTACTACGCGCCGAAGAATTTCAACATCTGGTACATCTTCGGCGGCCTCGCGATCACCGTGCTGGCGATCCAGATCATCACCGGCATCTTCCTGGTGATGCACTACAAGCCGGATGCGAACCTCGCCTTCGCTTCGGTCGAATACATCATGCGCGACGTGCCGGGCGGCTGGTTCATCCGCTACATGCACTCGACCGGCGCGTCGTTCTTCTTCATCGTCGTCTACCTGCACATGTTCCGC
>JALORV010000237.1 GCA_025458735.1 Burkholderiaceae bacterium
CGCGCTGGGCATCAACAAGAAGCCGAAGGTCGAGATCGGCGAGGACGAAGCACTGCGCGAGGGTGACGTCTTCCTGCTGGCCAGCGACGGCCTGTGGGCCTACTTCGAGGACGACGAGCTGGCGGAGATCCTGCAGCAGATGTCGCCGCGCGAGGCCTCGGAGCGGCTGGTGTCGCTGGCGCGCGAACGCGCCGAAGGTCGTGGCGACAACCTGTCGCTCGCCATCATCAAGCTGGAGCCGTTGCCCAAGACAGCCGTAGCCGGCCGGCGCCTCTAGGAGGCGTTCGTCGCTTCAGGCTGCTTCAGCGCGGCAGCGCGGCAGCGGCATCCGCCGCCCGCTTGCGGATCGCCTCGCGCTCTGCCTCTTTCTGTGCCAGCTCCCGCTTGCGTTCCGCGCGCTTTTCCTCGCGACGCTTGCGCTCGGCCGCACTGGCCTCGGCGCGCTTGGCGGCTTCGGCCTGCTTGCGCTGGTACTCCTCGGCGTTGCGCGCGCGCTCGCCGGCTGCCTGCTGCTCCTTGGCCAGTCGCGCCGGCCGCCTTCTGCTGGCGCTCGCGCTGCGAGGCCGCCGACGCAGCCTCGCGGTCGCGCCGCGCCTGCGCCTCCGCGGCCTCGGCCTGCGCCTGCTCGGCCCGGCGGCGGGCCAGGTCTTCCTGATCGAGCCGGCGGCGCGTGTCGCGCGCCTCCAGTTCGACGCGACGGACGTCGCGCAGCGCCAGTTCGCGCTCGCGCCGGACCTTCTCCTTGCAGTCGTTGACCAGGAACCGGGTCAGGCACTCGGCATCGCGCGCGTCGAACTCGCGCGCCAGCCGAGCTTCCTCGGCATTGGCAGCCGCAATGGCCGCGTCGGCCTGGCTGCGGGTGCCGATGCTGCCTGCGGGAAAACGCTCGCCGAAGCCCGCCGTCTGGGCCAGCGCCGGCAGGGTCAGCAGCAGCAAGGCGAAGGTCGTGATGCGCTTCATCATGGCTTCAACGCGCGAGAGATCAGCGCCGCCGACACGGCCTCGCTCAGACCCGGCCGACGGCGCGCCGCGGCGCCTCGAGGTACTCGCGCGACTGCATCTCCTGCAGCCGCGACACGGTGCGTGCGAACTCGTTGGACAGCGCTCCGGCCACATAGAGCTGCGCCGCCGGCACCTCGGCGGACAGAAGAAGCTTGACGCGATGGTCGTACAGCACGTCGACCAGCCAGGTGAAGCGCCGCGCTTCCGACGCCTGCCCGGCCGACATGCGCGGCACGTTGGACAGGAGCACCGTGTGGAAGCGCGCCGCCAGCTCGAGGTAATCGTTCTGCGAGCGCGGCCCGCCACAGAGCACAGCAAAGTCGAACCAGACGACGCCCCCGGCGCGGCGGCGGGCGCGGATCGTGCGCGACTCGATCGTCAGGCGCGGATCGTCATCGTCGGCCTCGGCGACCCGCTCGAAGGCAGCAGCCAGCCGGGACTCGGCCTCGGCGCCCCACGGCGTCAGGTACGCCTCGATGCTCGCCATCGCCTGCCGCCGGTAGTCGATGCCGCCGTCGACCTCGACGACATCGAGCCGCTCTCGCAGCAGATCGATCGCGGGCAGCATGCGGTCGCGGTGCAGGCCGTCCGGGTACAGCGCCTCCGGCGCGTAGTTCGAGGTCATCACGAAGCCGATGTTGAGCGCGAACAGCCGGTCGAGCAAGCGATACAGGATCATCGCATCGGCGATGTCGGAGACATGGAACTCGTCGAAGCAGATCAGCCGGTGGCGGCGCGCGATCCGGCGCGCGACCTCGTCGAGCGGCTCGGCCGTGCCCTTGAGTTCGTGCAGCTCCGCATGCACGCCGCGCATGAACTCGTGGAAGTGCACGCGCGTCTTGCGGATCAGCGGCACCGTCGCGAAGAACGTGTCCATCAGGAAGCTCTTGCCGCGCCCGACGCCACCCCAGAGGTAGACCCCGCGCGGCACCGGCGGCCGCACCAGCAGCTTCTTCAGTGCGTTCGAACGGTGCGCCTTGTAGTCGGCCCAGGCCTCCGTCAGCAGCTGCAGGCGGTCGGCCGCGGCCTGCTGCGAAGCATCGAGCACATAGCCGCGCTGGGCGAGCGCGGCATCTAGCTGGGACCGGAAAGGCACGCGGTACTGTGGCTGCCGGAGGCAGCCGGCGTTGGATCAGGCCGTGGGACGGTCAGAAGTTGAGCGTGCGCTTGTCGACCGCCAGCGCCGCTTCCTTGGTCGCCTCCGACAGCGAAGGATGCGCATGGCAGATGCGCGCGATGTCCTCCGACGAGGCGCGAAACGACATCGCCACCACCGCCTCGGCCACCAGTTCCGAGGCCATCGGCCCGATGATGTGCACGCCGAGGATCTCGTCGGTGGCGGCATCGGCCAGGAACTTCACCATGCCGCTGGTATCGCCCAGCGCGCGCGCGCGCCCGTTGGCGGCAAACGGAAAGGTGCCGGCCCGGTAGGCGCGGCCGGCCGCCTTCAGTTGCTGCTCGGTCTGCCCCACCCAGGCGATCTCGGGCGCCGTGTAGATCACCCACGGCACGGTGTTGAAGTCGACGTGGCCGTGCTGGCCGGCGATGCGCTCCGCCACCGCCACGCCCTCCTCCTCCGCCTTGTGCGCCAGCATCGGTCCGCGCACGACGTCGCCGACGGCCCAGACATTCGGCACGCTGGTGCGGCAGTCGTCGTCGACGGTCACGAAGCCGCGCTCGTCGAGCGCAAGCCCGATGGCGGCGGCATTCAGCCCCGTCGTGTTCGGCACGCGACCGATCGACACGATCAGCCGGTCGACGTCGAGCCGCTGCGCGGCGCCGGCGGCGTCGGTGTAGCTGACGTGGACTTCGGTCGCCTTGCCCTTCTTCTCGACGCCGATCTCGCCGATCTTCACGCCGAGTTCGATCTTCAGCCCCTGGCGGCCGAAGAGTTTCGCGGCCTCCTTCGCGATCTGCTCGTCGACCGCACCGAGGAAGGTCGGCAGTGCCTCGAGCAGCGTGACCTGCGCCCCGAGGCGACGCCAGACCGAGCCCATCTCGAGGCCGATGACGCCGGCGCCGATGACGCCCAGCCGCTTCGGCACTTCCGGCATCGCCAGCGCGCCGTCGTTGGAGACAATGTGCTTCTCGTCGAAGGCCACGCCCGGCAACGGCCGCGCGTTCGAGCCGGTCGCCACGATCACGTGGCGTGCCAGCAGACGCTGTTCCGCGGCCCCGGCCGCGGCCGCCGCAACGGCCACCTCGATGCCGGCCTCGCCGCGGCCCACGAACGACCCGCGCCCGTGGAAGAAGCTCACCTTGTTCTTCTTGAAGAGGTACAGGATGCCGTCGTTGTTCTGCTTGACGACGGTAGCCTTGCGACCGAGCATCTTCGCGAGGTCGAGGCCGAGTCCCTTGACCTCGATGCCGTGCGCGGCAAAGTGGTGCCCGGCCTGTTCGTAGTGCTCGGAAGACTGCAGCAGCGCCTTCGAAGGAATGCAGCCAACGTTGGTGCAGGTGCCGCCGGGCGCCGGGCCACCGTCGGCGTTCTTCCACTCGTCGATGCAGGCCGTGGCGAAACCGAGCTGCGCCGCGCGGATGGCGGCAATGTAGCCACCCGGCCCGCCGCCGATGACGACCACGTCGAAGTTCTGGGGCATGCCTGGTTTTCCTTGCGCTAGCGGTCTTCGCGCGGGACGAAGATCCAGAGAATCAGATACAGCACGACGGTGAAGCCGCCGGCCAGCAGGCCGAGGACGAAGATCAGGCGCCAGATCCAGG
>JALORV010000238.1 GCA_025458735.1 Burkholderiaceae bacterium
GACCAGCGCCTGCACCCGCTCCGTCATGCGGCCTGGCGCGAGGTCGGTCGGTCGAATCGTCCGACGACGGCAAGACGGCCCTGCAGGGCCGAGTCAGGAAGGGAATTCAATCGGCTGCCCGGACTCGAAAAGGCGTGGCAAGTTCTTGTCTCCATTGCATTGAATCATTCATGCGCCGGGCCGGCGTTCCGGCTCGCACGTGACCTCGCGCAACGCGATGCCGCAGTTCAAACGGCGCCAGGCGCGGGCCTTGCTATTCCTGTATAGCGGTCGCGCCAGCGTGCGGCGCTGGCCGGCGGCGTCGGTCCAGGCGGCGGCGACGATCACCGGGGTGACGTTGTCGGGCACGGTCATCGAGTTGAGCGGCAGGCTCAGACCCTCCGCGCGCGCCGGCGGCTCGGGCAGGTGGTTCGCCTGCCATCGGCGGCGCTGCGCGTCGAATTGCACCGGCGGCACCGTGTTGGTCGGATCGGCCCAGTCGATGGTGACCAGCACCGCCCAGCGCACCTTCCAGGCCACGACGCAGAAGCTGGTCAGGACGAGGGCGAGCAGGGGCTTGCGCATGCCGCGGCATTCTGCCGTGCCGCTGAATTCGGCGGCCGGCAGGAATCCGCATCCGCGCCGCCGGGCGCATCCTGAGCTGGCAGCCTAGCCAGGCCGGCCTGGTCGGCTGGTTGCTGCAGACCAAGGCGCTGATCATGATCAGCTTCGCCAAGCTGCTGCTCGAAAAGCAGATCAACACCGGCCAGACGCCCACCGCGCTGCTGCTGATGGCGGTGGCCAGCAGCGATCCCGAAGTTCAGATCGATGCGGGCCTCGAGGGCTTCGGCTGCATGGCCGGACTGTCCCTGGGCTGTGTGGCGACCGAGCAGCGCAAGGTCATGGATCTCAACGCAGCGATCGGTCGCCTGCGCGGCATCGAGCGGGCCTTTCTGTTCACGGCCAGCTTTGGCAGCGTCACCGGCGTCGAACCGAAGATCGAGAATTGCAGGACCGTGCTCGCGCGCTACGAGATCCGTCGAGAAGTCCGGGAAGACGTGCGCGACCAGTACTGGCGCAACGGACGCTGCTTCCGCGACGGTCGCGACTGGGATCGGGACGATGACATGCGGCGCTATGACGGCCACCATGACGACAACCCCAACAACGCTGTCGCGGGGGTCGTCATCGGTGCCGCGGTCGTCGGGGTGGCCGCCGCCATCATCAGCTCGCAGGACGACCGAGCGCCCTGCCACGCCCGCCCGGCCGGGTTCGTCAGCCGAGCCAGCGGAAGGCGATCGTCAGCAACACGGCATTGGCCGTGTCCTGGAACAACGAGGCCGCGATCGTGATGCCCAGCAATGCGCGCGGCGTCTCGCCATAGCGCAGGTTCAACCGCCGCATCACCGCCAGGCCCACCGGCATCGCGCCCAGCGCGAACCCCATGAAGCCGCCGCTGGCGGTGGCCGCGTCGCGGTCGCGGCCGTCGAGCAGGAAGACCACGGCGAAGGCGACCAGCACCGACGCGCAGATCTGCACCACCGTCGCACTCAGGATCATCGGCAGGTGCGCGACCAGCGATGACCAGTCGAGCGAGAGCAGCGCGATGGCCAGGAAGATGCGCAGGGCGAGTGTCCCGATCAGGTCGGTGACCTCGGTATCGATCGGCTTGCGCAGCAGGTCGGCGGCGTTGGTCAGTGCCACGCCGACCAGCATCGCGGTCAGGAATTCCGGGAGATCGATGCCGCTGGCGCCTGCAAGCGCCCGCTTCAGCAAGGCGCCGACACCCAGGCAGATCAGCACCCACAGCAGGCAGGGCAGCCAGCGGTCGGACGAAAACGGCAACTCGCGTTGCGGTGATACCGGTCCGGTGACGATGGCGTGTTTCCCCTGCTCGCCAGGAGCCACGCCGCGACTGGTACGTGCGTGTCTCATGAGCCAGCCCGCAGCCGGCCCCGCCACCAGGCCGCCGACGATGAGACCGAGCGTGGCACTGCCGATCCCGATCTCGAATGCGCCGGGCAGCGCAGCGGCCTGCGGTGCGGCCGACCAGGCGGTCGCCGTGCCGTGGCCGCCGACGAAGGCGATGCTGCCCATGAACAGCCCAAGGGCAGCCGGCTGGCCGAACGCCTGCGCCACCAGCACGCCCGCGCCGTTCTGCAGCGTGATGACGGCGACGATGGCGACGCAGATGACGAGCGCGGTGCGGCCGGCCGTCAGCAACTGGCCGAGGTGAGCGGCCATGCCGAGGGTGGCGAAGAACACCAGCAGCAGCACGTCGCGCGGGGCGGTGGTGAGCTTGACATCGAGGACCGCCGTCTCGCGCAGCAGCGCGAGCAGCAGCGATATCACCAGCCCCGCGCTGACGGCAGGCGGAATGTTGCTGCGTTCGAGCCAGTCGAGCCGGCGATTGAACCACTTGCCGACCTCGATGGTCACCAGCGCCAGCGCCAGCGTCCAGATGCCCGACAGTTCGATGTTCACTGGTTTACCTCGATCAAGTGCGCAAGCAGAACGTGCTGCGGTCGCGTCATCGCTCGAACTCGCGGATCGATTGAACCAGAGAAGGCGATGGTTGGGCAGAGTATCCGATCTCATTGGCAGCCAAGCTGGGCAACATCGTCGCGCGCGGGTGTGCCGAATACGGTCGCGCCGCTGGTGCCGGGCGAGATCGCCCACCTCAACGTCGAGGGCTGGCTGGCGCGGCGAGACAGCCCCGAAGACCCGCTCCACGCCCGTGGCCAGCGTGAACGGGTGATGAAGGCCTGCAATGCGCTGTCGATCGCCGAGGCCTGCAAGCTGCCGCGCGAGACGGTGCGTTGCGAGGTGGTCCATCTGATCGAAGACGGCTACGTCTACCGCAACGCCCAGGGTCACCTCTACCTGGCCGGGAACATCGGCGATCGTTTCGGCGCCATGCTCGAAGAGGTCGTCGAAGACCTGCTGGTCACGGCCGAGAAGCTGCAGGGCTGCTGCGGGCCATGGCCCCCCGATCGGACGCTCGAGGCTGGCCCGGCCCGGGCGCCGCTGGTTGTGCGCTGCGCGGCGTCAGGCCAGGACCGGGCGTGCGTCGACACCCGCGGTGCGCAGACGGTCCCACTGCGCCACATGGCCGGCCAACTGGTGGGCGGTGATGGCCGAGAGCGTCCAGCCCAGGTGGCCATGACCGGTGTTGTAGAACACGTTGGGCCTGCGGCCGGGGCCGACGCGGGGCATCATGTCCGGCATCATGGGCCGCAGGCCGGCCCAGGGCTCGACGCGCCGAGTGCTCACGCCCGGAAAGCACTGGTTGACCCAGTCCACCAGCGGCTTGATGCGGTCGGCGCGGATGTCGCGGTTGAAGCCGTTGAATTCGGCGGTGCCGGCGACGCGGAAACGGTCGGCGCCCA
>JALORV010000239.1 GCA_025458735.1 Burkholderiaceae bacterium
GCGGTCGACGGCGATCTGCGGCCGTGGGCCGGGCAGCGGCCGGCCACCCCCAGCGGGCGGCCGATCCTCGGCCGCTGCGCGGTGCCGAACCTGTTTCTGAACGTCGGCCAGGGCGCGCTCGGCTGGACGCTCGCTGCCGGCAGCGCGCGGCTGGTGTGCGATGCGATCGCCGCCCGCACGCCGACCATCGATCCGGCGCCTTACGCGCTGCCGGCCTGAGTCGCCCGCGGCCGGCCTGCGCTGACGTTCCGGATCGCGGCGCCTATCATTTCGTCATCCATCCCAACGCCATGCACACCGACTCGAAAATCCTGCATCGCCAGCTACGCGGCCAGTTTCCGATCGCGGTGGCGGGCGCCGGCTGCTGGATCACCGACGCCCTCGGGCACGGCCACCCCGACGTGCTGGCGGCGATGCATGCGCAGATCGATGCCATCGCGTATGCCCACACCAGCTTCTTCTCCACCGCTGTCGCCGAGGAACTCGCTGACGAACTGATCGCGCAGGCGCCGCCCGGCATCACGCACGCCTATCTGGTCAGCGGCGGCTCGGAGGCGATGGAGGCGGCGCTCAAGCTGGCGCGGCAGTATTTCGTCGAAAAGGGCGAGCCGCAGCGGGCGCGGTTCATCGCGCGTCGCAACAGTTATCACGGCAACACGCTCGGCGCGCTCGCGGTCGGCGGCAACGCCTGGCGGCGCCGCCAGTTCGCGCCGCTGCTGATCGACGTCGAGCACGTGGCGCCGACCTACGCCTGGCGCGACCAGCGCGACGGCGAAACCCCCGGGCAGTACAGCGCCCGGCTGGTCGAGGAACTGCGCGCAACCATCGAGCGCGTCGGCGGCAGCAACGTCATCGCCTTCGTCGCCGAAACCGTCGGTGGCGCCACCAGCGGCGCGCTGACGCCGCCGCCGGGCTACTTCAAGGCGGTGCGCGAACTGTGCGATGAGCACGGCATCCTGCTGATCCTCGACGAGGTGATGTGCGGCATGGGCCGCACCGGCACGTTGCACGCCTGCACGCAGGAGGGCGTGGCGCCGGACCTGCTGGCGATCGCCAAGGGGCTCGGGGGCGGTTACCAGCCGGTGGGCGCCGTGCTGATCGGCGGCCGCGTGATCGACGCGATCGCGGCCGGCAGCGGCTTCTTCCAGCACGGCCACACCTACATCGGGCATCCGGTCGCCTGTGCCGCCGCGCTCGCCGTGCAGCGCGTGCTCGCGCGCGACGGACTGGTCGAGCGCTGCGCGCGGCAGGGCGCGCGCCTGCGCGACGAACTCGACGAAGCGTTCCGCTACCACCCGTATGTCGGCGAGGTGCGTGGACGGGGGTTGTTCCAGGCGATCGAACTGGTGGCCGACCGCAGCACCAAGGAGCCCTTCGACCCGGCGCTCAGGCTGGCGGCGCGGATCAAGCGCACGGCCATGGAGCTCGGGCTGCTGTGCTATCCGATGGGCGGCACCGTCGACGGCGCGCGCGGCGACCATGTGCTGCTGGCGCCGCCCTTCATCATCGGCGACGACGAACTCGACATCCTGATCGAGCGGCTGGTGGAGGCCGTCGACACAGCCATCGCCGCCGTCGCCCCGGACGCCCCCAAGGCCCGCTGAGCCCGTGGAAACCCTCCGCCTTGCGCCGCCGGCCGGTGGGCGCTAAGGTGCACGTCCCCGCGGGGCAACAGGAGACTTTCACAATGAACTTCAGGATTTCGATGTGCGCGGCCGCATTCGCGTCGGCCTTCGTGGCTGTCGCCGCCGCGCCGGGCGCGGTCAGCGCGCAGCAGCAAAAATTCATCACCATCGGTACCGGCGGCGTGACCGGCGTGTACTACCCCGCCGGCGGCGCGATCTGCCGCCTGGTCAACCGCGACCGTGCCAAGCACGGCCTGCGCTGCTCGGTCGAGTCCACGGGCGGCTCGGTGGCCAACGTCAACCTGCTGAAGTCGGGCGAGATCGAGTTCGGCGTCGCGCAGTCCGACGTGCAGTACAACGCGTCCAAGGGCCAGGGCCAGTTCCAGAAGGACGGCGCGGTCAGCGACCTGCGTGCGGTGTTCGCGCTGCATCCGGAGCCCTTCACGGTGGTGGCGCGCAAGGAAGCGAACATCACCAAGTTCGAGGACTTCAAGGGCAAGCGCTTCAACGTCGGCAACCCCGGCTCGGGCACGCTGGCGTCGATGAACGAGCTGCTCGGCGCGATGGGCTGGACCATGAAGGACTTCGCGCTTGCTTCCGAGCTGCGGCCCGACGAGCATGGCCCGGCGCTGTGCGACGGCAAGATCGACGGCTTCTTCTACGCCGTCGGCCATCCGTCGGCCAACATCCAGGACCCGACCACCATCTGCGGCGCCAAGCTGGTGTCGCTGACCGGGCCGGCCGTCGACAAGCTGGTCAAGGAAAGGCCGTTCTACGCGATGGCGACCATTCCGGGCGGCATGTATCCGAACAACCCGAACCCGACCACGACCTACGGCGTGCAGGCCACCGTGGTCAGCTCGGCCAAGGTCCCGGACGAGGTCGTCTACGTGATCGTCAAGACCGTGTTCGACAACCTCGACGAGTTCAAGAAGCTGCATCCGGCGCTCGCCAACCTCAAGGCCGAGGACATGGTCAAAAATGGAATCTCGGCACCGCTGCATCCCGGCGCTGCCAAGTTCTACAAGGAAAAAGGTCTGATCAAGTAGTCCGGCGGCAAAAGCCGGGCGTAAAGTGCGACGGGCGGCTGCGGCCGCCCGTCTTGTTTTCGGGGAGACAGCGTGGACAAGAACAAGCTCGAGAAAGAACTCGGCAAGCTCGAGGAAGAACTCGCGCCGACCGCGGAGATGCAGCTGGGCGAAACCGACGTCCAGCAGCTGGTCAAGGACAGCGACTTCGGCGGCCGCTCCACCGAGGGCGTCGTCGGCAAGGTGATGCTGGCGGTCGGCCTGACGTGGGTGATCTTCCAGCTCTGGTACGCGTCACCGCTGCCGTTCGCGCTGCGCTTCGGCGTGTTCAACGACACCGAGGCACGCTCGATCCACCTGGCCATTGGCCTGTTCCTCGCCTTCCTCGCGTTTCCGGCGACCAAGAAGTCGCCGCGCGACCATGTGCCGGTGCTCGACTGGCTGCTGGCAGCCGCCGGTGCGTTTTCCGCGCTGTACCTGATCATCTTCTACCAGGAGCTGGCGCTGCGGCCCGGCAATCCGACGCAGCTCGACATCGTGGTCGGCGTGGTCGGCATCCTGGTGCTGCTGGAAGCGACGCGGCGGGCAGTCGGCCTGCCGATGGCGGTGCTGGCCGTGCTGTTTCTCGCCTACACGATCCTGGGCCCCTACCTGCCCGACGTGATCGCGCACAAGGGCGCGTCGATCCCGCGGCTGGTCTCGCACATGTGGATGGTGACCGAAGGGGTGTTCGGCATCGCCCTCGGCGTGTCGGTGAGCTTCATCTTCGTGTTCGTGCTGTTCGGCACCCTGCTCGACCGCGCCGGCGGCGGCAACTACATGATGCAGGTGAGCTTTGCGCTGCTGGGCCACCTGCGCGGCGGACCGGCCAAGGTGGCGGTGGTGTCGTCGGCACTGAACGGCTTCATCTCCGGCTCGTCTGGCCAGATCATGCCGCCGGTGATGGGCGCGGCGGCCTTCCTGATGGTCGAGTACGTCGGCATTCCGTACGCGGACATCGTCAAGCACGCGCTCATCCCCGCGGTCATCAGCTACATCGCGCTCTTTTACATCGTGCACCTGGAGGCGCTCAAGCTCGGCATCCTGCCGGCGGCGCGCGAGCGCGACCGGACGATGCGCGATCGGCTGGTGTCGTGGGGCCTCGGGCTGTCCGGCACGATTGCCGTGATGGCGCTGATCTACTACATCGCGCTCGGCGCCAAGGCGCTGCTGGGCGAGGCGGCGCCTTATCTGCTCGGTGCCCTGCTGGCGTTGGCGTATGTCTGGAGTACACGCGTAGCGGCGCGCCAGCCCGATCTGCCGACCGAGATCGACGTGCAGAACCCGGTGCTGCCGCCGACCTGGCCCACGGTGAAGGCCGGCCTGCACTTCCTGATTCCGATCGGCGTGCTGATCTGGTGCCTGATGGTCGAGGAACTGTCGCCGGGCCTGTCGGCCTTCTGGGGCGTCGTCACGCAGGTGCTGCTGATGGTCACGCAGCGGCCGCTGATCGCGTTGTTCCGGAAGCAGGCGCGGTCGGCCTGCAGGATGTGGTTGGCGGCTGCAACGACGGCGCCCGCAACATGATCGGCATCGCGGTGGCTACCGGCTGCGCCGGCATCATCGTCGGCGCGATCACGCTGACGGGGCTCGGCCTGCGCATGACCGACTTCGTCGAGTTCGTCTCGCAGGGCAACATCCTCGTCATGCTGGTGTTCACCGCGTTCGTCTGCCTGGTGCTGGGACTTGGCGTGCCGACCACCGCCAACTACATCCTGGTCGCCACGCTGATGGCGCCGGTGATCGTCGAGCTCGGCGCGCAGTCCGGGCTGGTGATCCCGCTGATCGCGGTGCACCTGTTCGTCTTCTATTACGGGATCATGGGCGACATCACGCCGCCCGTGGGCCTGGCGAGCTTCGCCGGCGCAGCCATCGCCAAGGAAGACCCGATCGCGGTCGGCATCCAGGGCTCGATCTACGCGGTGCGCACCGTGGTGCTGCCGTTCATCTGGATCTTCAACCCGGCGCTGCTGCTGATCGACGTGCACAGCTGGGGCGAGGCGCTGCTGGTGGCCGTTGCCTCGACCGTCGCCTCACTGCTGTTCGCGGCCGCCACGATGGCGTGGTTCCGCATCAAGTGCCGCTGGTGGGAAGTGGTGCTGCTGCTGGTCGCGACCTTCGTGCTGTTCCGGCCGGACTTCTTCGCCGACATGATCGGGCCCGAGTACACCGAGGCGCCGGCGTCGCAGTTCACCGAAGTGGTCAACCGCCTCGACGAAGGCGACCGGCTGGTGTTCCGGATCGAAGGCCAGTCGCTCGAGGGCGAGGACAAGAGCAAGACGGTGGCCGTGCAGCTGGGGCCGAAGGTGAGCGAAGGCAACCCCGTGGCCGACGCCCGCAAGCGGCTCGCGGAGGCCGGCATGACGGTGAGCGGCATGGGCGAGATGATGCAGGTCGCCAACGTGCGCTTCGGCAGCCGGGCGGCCAAGGCGCGCATCGAACAGGGCTTCGACATCGTCGGCGTGAAGGTGCCGACCGATCGCGTCAACGCACACTGGTTCTACATCCCGGGCCTGCTGCTGGCGGCGCTGGTGTGGCTGCTGCAGGGCCTGCGCATGCGGCGCCCGACCGTCGCGGCCTGAGGCGCGGCCGCGGAAGTGCCGCGGCCGTCGGTGGCAGGTTCAGCGCGCGGCCGACATCGCGCGCTGCGAGCGCAGGTACAGCACGGTCGCGAAAGAGACGGTCAGCAGCAGCCCGAGCGAGCCGAGCGCCCACACGGCCCACAAGGCCAGCGTGCCGAGACTCTCGGCGCCTTCGAACAGGCGCTCGAGGCGCAGGTCCCAGGTGGCGCTTGCGATCAGCGGATCGATCCGCGCGAACAGCCACTCGCTGCTGTCCGACAGCAGCGCATGGCCGCCCCAGGCCAGCGCAAACCACAGCGCAAGTCCGAGCAGGGCCACGGTCCAGACGGCGGTCACGGTGGAACGCGTGAAGTGAGGTTCGCTTTTCATCGTGGATGGCAGGAGGATCAACGGCAGGAACCGGAATTCTGTCGATGTGGCGGCGCCGGAAAATCCGGAGTTTCCCGCCGTCGCACCCGTCGCGTGACGGGCGCGACGGCGGGAGCGTGGGTCAGACGGGTCGCCGTGTGTGCTGACGGGACTTGCCCGGGCGCGGGATCCGGCCGAGCAGGCGGCGCAGCCGGTTCGGCCGGCGCAGCGGCCCGGCGAACTCGGGCTCGCGCCGCGGTGCCTGAGCAGGCGCAGAGACGCGCGCGAAGGGACTCTGCGCCAGCGTCGCCAGCGCGCGCACGATCGCGGCGAAGCGGCGGCGGGCACGTACCGGCTCGCTGTCCGGCAGGGTCAGTGTCAGAGCTTCGAAAGGGATGCTGCGTGTCGTCATTGGATGCCCCCAGTGATGGACGAGGTGAAGGTGGTGTCGCCGGCGACGACATCGCGGAGGGGGAGGACTCCGCCAGCGGGGCCCGCCGCCGGTGACCTGCGTATGACGCTGCGCCAATGCGGCCGGTTGCTCGGGACTTTCCCGCTCAGGGTCAGCGCGGGGCCGTGGCGCCGGCGGGCGGTATCCTCGCGGCAAGGAGGCACCGGATGCGCTTGATCACCGACGAGGATGTCGCGGCGCTGCTGTCGATGCGCGAGGCGATCGATGCGATGGCCGTGGCGTTCGAGCAGTTCGGCAACGGCGCCGGTGCCGTGGCACCGCGCGTGCGTGCCGCCGCCGAGCACCGCCAGCAGAGCGCGGCGATCGCCACGATGGGCGCGGCGCTGCCGGCCAGCGGCGTGCTGGGTGCGAAGGTCTACTCCACCGTCGGCGGCCGCTTCAACTTCGTGATCGTGCTGTTCTCGGCGCTCACCGGCGAGCCACTGGCCACGATCGAAGCCAACGAGATCACCCGCTTTCGCACGGCCGCCGCCAGCGCGGTGGCGGCGCGCCGGCTGGCACCGCGCGGGGCGCGCACGCTCGCCATTTTCGGCACCGGCGTGCAGGCGCGCGCGCACGCCGAGGCCTTGCTGCTGTCACATCCCTACGAGCGTGTGCTGGTGGCCGGACGCGCCAGCGCCCCC
>JALORV010000240.1 GCA_025458735.1 Burkholderiaceae bacterium
TCCGCCCCGGAGTTCAGCGCATTGATGATCATCTTGCGCTCCACCGGGCCGGTGATTTCGACGCGACGGCACTGCAGATCGGCGGGAATCGGCGCGATCGTCCAGCCGCCCTCGCGTACTGCCCGGGTCTCCGCCAGGAAGTCGGGCCGCTCGCCCGCGTCGAGGCGGACGGCGCGTTCGGCGCGCCGCGCCAGCAGCTGCTGCCGCCGGCTCTCGAAAGAGCGATGCAGGCTGGCGACGAGCTCCAGCGCCGCGGGCGTCAGGATGCGTTCGTAGCCCGGGGCGAGCGGTGCGTTGATCTGCACGCCGGTGGGAAGGCTCATGCTGCGGTCTCCGTCTTGTTGCGATTAAAGTGGGACATCAGGAAGTCGACGGCATCGGCCAGCGTCGTGCCGATGCCATGGGGCCGGCCGCCGAGCTGCTCGAGCGGCGCGCCGAGTCGATTGACCCAGAAGCTGGTGTAGCCGTACCAGGCCGCGCCGATCGCATCCCAGCAGTTGCTGGATACGAACAGGATCTCCTCGGCGGGCCGCTTCAGCGCGCGCGGACCCAGCGCATAGATCTGCGGCGATGTCTTGAAGGCCTGCACCTGGTCGGCCGACAGCACGATATCGATGGTGCGATGCAGTCCGGCCGTGACCAGTACCGTCTCGAGCATCTCGGAGTCGCCGTTGGACAGCACGCCGGTGCGCACGCCGGCCTGGTGCAGCCGCTCCAGCGCCGGCGCCACATCGAGAAACGGCGCCAGCCGCTTGTACTCGTCGAGCAGCTGCGCGACCTGTCCGTCCGCGGCCGGCAGCTTCAATGCCTGCAGCGCGAACTCGAGCGCCTCTCGCGTCACCTGGGAAAACGGCACGTAACGGCCCGACAGGGTGCGGATGCGCGAGTACTCGAGCTGCTTGTCGCGCCACAGCAGCGCGAGCTTTCCGCCCTGTCCGGGGTAGAGCTCATCGGCCCGGCGCGTCACCGAATAGACGTCGAGCAAGGTGCCGAAGACGTCGAAAAGCGCCGCGCGCATGGTCCTGCCTCCCGGGGGTTTCCCTCTCGCAGCGAGTATAGGTGAAGCTCCGACCCGGTCTGCGCGCGTTCGGCAGACGTCGGTGTCGCCCTCAGGGCTTGCGCTGCAGGAAACGCGGCAACGGCACCGTCGCGCGCGCCGTCGTGGCGGCCGGAGCCGGCGACAGCACCGCGGCGCGGTCAATCACCGGCGACGCCGTCGAGCGGGCGGCCACCGGCGCGGGTTCGGGAGAGCGTGGACCGCGTGAAATCGTCTCCGGCTTTGGCTGCTCGATGACCGGCGCGGCGCCGGCGCTGCTGCCGGCTTCGACGACGAGCGAGGCGGGCAGCGCAGGGGCCGCAGTGTTGGCCGCCGGCTGCAGCAGCGGACGCAGCCATTGCAGCAGCGGCCGCCAGTGGCCCAGCTCTTCCTCGACCTGGGCCTGCGGCACGTCGAACAGCGTCAGTCCCCGCTCGGCACAGCGCGGATACGCGGGCGACTGCGGCAGCGTGGCCACCAGCGACAGCTGCTGCTCGGCTGCCCAGGCCTTCACGCGCTCGGCGCCGTCGGAGCGCAGATCGATGCGCATGCCGACGGCGGCGATGCGGCAGCGGCCGGACTGCACCCGCGGCATCGCGCGCAGTTCGGACAGGCAGTCGGCGGCCGAGGCGCGGTCGAACAGCGAGCTGCTGACCGGCATCAGGATGGCATCGGCGTACATGACCACGCGCGCGAGGTCGAGGCCGGCCAGGCCGCCGGGCGTGTCCATCACGACATGATCGATGCCCACCGGAGCGCGCACGAAGGTCTTGGCGTCGACGTTCCAGCCCAGGATGCGCGTGCGTTCGCCGGAAGCCTTGCGCTGTCGCAGCCAGGTGCGGGTCGATTGCTGGCGGTCGATGTCCCCGAGGGCAACGGCGGCGCCGACATTGGCGAAGACCGCCGCGAGGTGGGTGGCCAGCGTGCTCTTGCCGCTGCCGCCCTTGCGATTGACTACCGCGATGACGGACATGACGGCGGCAGGAAGACAGCGGACACGGAAGGCATCGAGTGGGCAACAGTGGCAGGCCGCGATGCTACAGGCTCATCGCCCGCACAGCCAAGCGCGCTGCACCCCGCAAAAAAGCAAACCGCGGGCAGGGCCCGCGGTTTGCCTCGCAACTGCCGGGCGGGCCCCGATCAGGCGGCCTTCTTCTCGGCCTTGCGGTCGAAGAACTGCTCGTCCTCGGTCGAGCCCTTGAGCGCGGCGGTCGATGCCTCCCGCTCGATGGTCGTCGTCACGGCGTCGAAGTAGCCGGTGCCGACCTCGCGCTGGTGCTTGACGGCCGTGAAGCCCTTCTCCGCAGCCGCGAACTCGGCTTCCTGCAGCTGCACGAAGGCGCTCATCTGCTCGCGCGCATAGCCGTAGGCCAGGTTGAACATCGAGTAGTTCAGCGAGTGGAAGCCGGCCAGCGTGATGAACTGGAACTTGTATCCCATCGCGCCGAGTTCCTTCTGGAACTTCGCGATCGTGGCGTCGTCGAGATTCTTCTTCCAGTTGAACGACGGCGAGCAGTTGTAGGCCAGCATCTTGCCGGGGAACTGCTTGTGGATCGCCTCGGCGAAGGCACGCGCGAAGGCCAGGTCCGGCTTGCCGGTCTCGCACCACACGAGATCGGCATACGGCGCGTAGGCCAGGCCGCGCGACACCGCCTGGGCCAGGCCCGGCTTGGTCTTGTAGAAGCCTTCGACGGTGCGCTCGCCGGTCAGGAAGGCCTTGTCGTTGTCGTCGACATCGGAAGTGACCAGGTCCGCTGCCTCGGCATCGGTACGCGCCACCAGCAGGGCCGGCACGCCCATCACGTCGGCGGCCAGGCGCGCCGCGACCAGCTTGGCGACGGCTTCGCGCGTCGGCACCAGCACCTTGCCCCCCATGTGCCCGCACTTCTTGACCGAGGCCAGCTGGTCCTCGAAGTGCACACCGGCCGCACCGGCATCGATCATTGCCTTCATCAGCTCGAAGGCATTGAGCACGCCACCGAAGCCGGCCTCGGCATCGGCCACGATCGGCGCGAAGTAGTCGACGTAGCCCGCGTCGCTCGGATTCTTGCCTTCCATCCACTGGATCTGGTCGGCGCGCGTGAAGGTGTTGTTGATGCGGCGGACCACGGCGGGCACAGAATTGACGGGATACAGCGACTGGTCCGGGTACATCTCGCCGGCGATGTTGGCGTCGCCCGCGACCTGCCAGCCGGACAGGTAGATGGCCTTCAGGCCGGCCTTGACCTGCTGCATGGCCTGGTTGCCGGTGAGCGCGCCCAGCGCATTGACGAACGGCTCTTCATTGATCAGGCGCCAGAGCTTGGGTTTTCGTTCCAGTCCTTCTGCAGGCGCTGTGCTTCGAGTTCACGAGCCGACATTCATTTCTCCCACTTCGGTGCAGTCACCAGGAGGCCGGCCTGGCGGCCGATCCGCGAACGGCCGCGGACTGGGGAAAATGCTACGGGCCATCGCGCGCCGCAGCAACTCAAATAACATTTATAAGACCAAATGTTTTGCTTATATATCTCAACCACTTGGGATTTTGATTTTGCATTCCGGAATATGAATCAGTCACATGAAACG
>JALORV010000241.1 GCA_025458735.1 Burkholderiaceae bacterium
CGTGTCGCGCGCGATCAGCGCCAGCATCACCTGCCGGCGCAGCCGGCGCAGCGAGGCGGCGAGCGCGGCGGCATCGCGCGGCGGCGCGGCGGCGTCCAGTGCCGTCTGCAGTCGGGCAGCGGTCCAGGGCTGTGCCGCGAGCGCGTTGAGCCGCTCGAGGCGCGCGGGCGGCTCGCTGCCGTGGCCGACTTCGAGGTCGAGCGCGCGCTGCACGAAGGGCGACAGCCGGCCGAGGGCAGGCGGATCGATGCGAGGACCGCGCCAGCCGTCGCGGTCCTGCGCGTCAGGTCTCATGGCGCCGGGTTCCGGTTCATCGGGCCGGGAGCGCAGGCAGCCCCGCGCGGGCAGCGCGCACCGCTGCGGTCGATCGCACCGGCGCGAACTGCTGCGGACCAGCCACGATGGGTGCGAGAAGGGGCTCCGGCCCCTGTGATAGAGTCACTTCGACCTGTCCTGCAGGCAGCCGCGACAAACGGACTTGCACGGTGCGCGTGGCGTGCTCGGATGTTGTGTGCGGGACGACCAGCGGATTGTAGTTTCTCCGATGACCCGCCGCGTGGATGTCTCTTCGCGGCGGCTGCTTCCAGAGCACCGCGTCGCCTTTGCTGATCCCCACGTTCCGGAGCGCGCGACCGTCGTGATGCCCGGCCACGGCCGATGACGCCTCCCTCCGACCGACCCCCCACCCTGGCGCGTGAACTCGGGGCCCGTGCACAGGCCCTGGAAGCGGCGCTCGAACACGCGGTGGGTGAGCGCCTCGAACAGGGCCTGCACGCCGCCGAGGAGTCGATCGCACGACGTTATGGCGCGCACGCACTGGCCGGCGTCCGCCTGGCGCTGCGCATCGGCGGCTGGCTGCTGGTCGCAGCGTTCTTCGCCTTCGGTCTGCTGCTGATCGCCCTGCGCACCTGGCTGCTGCCCGACATCGATGCCATGCGGCCGCGCATCGAAGCGGTTGCCTCCTCGCTGCTGGCGACGCCGGTGACGATCGGGCGCATCGAGGCGCGCTGGCATGGCGTCAATCCGGTGCTCGCCATGAACGACGTACGCATCCTCGGCAAGCACGGCGAATCGGTCGTGCTGGCGCTGCCGCGGATCGAAGGCACGCTGTCGTGGACCAGCCTGCCGACGCTGCAGCCGCGTTTCGCGCGACTGCGCATCCACGCGCCGGAACTCGAAGTGGCCCTGCTTGCGGGCGGCGCCGTCTCGGTCGCCGGCATCGTGCTCGATCCGCAGCGCGAGGGCGGCGACGGCCAGGTGCTCGACTGGCTGCTGGCGCAGAACGAACTCGTGGTCCGCAACGCCCGCGTGGTGCTGCGCGACGAGCGCACGGCGCCGGCCCGCGAGATCGTCTTTGCGGACTCCGACTTCCGCTTCGAGTCCGGTTTCGGCAATCACGAATTCGGCCTGCGGCTGGTACCGCCGTCGTCGCTCGCCGCGCCGGTCGATGTCCGCGGCGACTTCCGCTCGGCACCGTTCGGTCGCAAGTCCGACTTCCGGCGCTGGAGCGGCCGGCTGTTCGCGCAGGTCGACTACGTCGATCTCGCGCAGCTCAACCAGTGGGTCGCCGCACCGTTCGAGGTGCGGCGGGCGCACGGCGCCATCCGTGCGTGGCTGCGCATCGATGAAGCCGAAATGATCAGCGCCACCGCCGACCTGGCGCTGAAGGACGTCGACACCCGGCTCGCGAAGGACCTCGAACCGCTGCGCATGAGTTCGTTCCAGGGACGCATCGTCCAGCAGCGCTGGGGCGACGAGGCACGCGGCGGCCAGCGCATCGGACTGGAATCGGTCACCTTCGTACTGGCCGACGGCCGGCAGTTCCCGCCGCTCGATCTGAACACGCGCTACACGCGCGCGGCCGACGGACATCCGCAGCGGATCGAGATCGACGGTTCGCGCGTCGACCTGCCCAGCCTGGCCGGCATCACCACTCACCTGCCGCTGCCGCGCGCCATCCGGACGGCGATCGAGCGCTATGCGCCTTCCGGCCGGCTGGCCGACTTCTCGATCCGCTGGGACGGTGCCGAGCCGGAACTGCACACGCTGACCGCGCAGGCCCGCTTCGACAATCTGTCGCTGGCGGCCGCACCCGCAGCCGACGAGGGCGCCATCGGCCGGCCGGGCTTCGAACGCCTGAGCGGCACGATCCAGGTGGACCGCGGCAGCGGCAGCCTGAAGCTGGCATCGCGCGATGCCGCCCTGACGCTGCCCGGCGTGCTGCAGGAGCGCGTGGCCTTCGACCAGATCGCGGCCGAGGTGCGCTGGAAGTCGGGCGAACAGGCCGAGCTGCGCCTGGATGCGCTGCAACTGGCCAATGCCGATCTCGAGCTCGCGGCCAGCGGCAGCTGGCGCCGCAGCGGGACCGGCCCCGGAATCGCCGACTTCACCGGCCGCATCGGCCGGCTCGAGGCCCGTGCGGCCCACCGTTACCTGCCGCGGGCCATCGGAGTCGGCACGCTCGACTGGCTGCGGTATGCGCTGCTCGACGGTCGCCTCGACGAGGGCTCGTTCGTGCTGCGGGGAGATCTGGCGCGGTTTCCGTTCGTGGCGCCCGCCGAGGGCGAGTTCCGCGCCGGCGGGCGCGTCCGCGGAGTCGTGCTCGACGTGGTTCCGGAAGTCGGCCCGGACGGGCAGCGCGCCGCCGTACCCCACTGGCCGCTGCTGCGCGACATCGATGCCGATCTGCAGTTCGAGCGGCGCTCGATGACAATTCGCGCGCGACGCGGCGTGATCGGCGGCGCGCGCATCGGCGAGACGACGGCCCGCATTCCCGAACTCGGACATGGTGCAACCCTCGAGGTCGCCGGCGTCGTGACCGGAGCGCTTGCCGACATGCTGGCCTACGTCAACACCAGCCCGGTGGTGCAATGGACCGGCGGCATCACGCGCGACATCGAGGCGCGCGGCGACGCCCGGCTCGACCTGCGGCTCGACATACCGCTGGCCGGCGCCACCGCGGCCCGCGTCAACGGCAAGCTGCAGCTGCAGGGCAACGACCTGTCGCTCGCCGGCGTGCCGCCTTTCTCGCGCGTCACCGGCACCTTCGGCTTCGACGAACGTGGCATCCGCTTCAGCAATCTCGCGGCCGGCTTCCTCGGCGGCCAGGCGCGACTCGACGGCAGCACGCGGACCGACGGCAGCATCGTGATCAATGCCACCGGCGTCGCGACCGCGGCGGGCCTCAAGCGCACCGCCGACGCCGGCCTCGTGCAGCGCGTGCTCGAACGCGCGCAGGGCAGCGCGCGCTACGCGGCGAGCGTCACCGTCCGCGACGGCGGCTACACGACCCAGGTCGACAGCGATCTCGTCGGCCTCGCCTTCGAGGGGCTGCC
>JALORV010000242.1 GCA_025458735.1 Burkholderiaceae bacterium
TCGCGCATCCGCGCCTGCTGCAGCCGCTGGCTGCGGCGCGCATCGGCTGCGAGTCGATGACCACGCCGGCGGCCTGCCGCACTTACAACATCCTTATGGCCGAAGGAAGGCGCGTGCTGGCCGCGCTGCTGATCGATGGCGAGCCCGCACAACGCCCCCGCCCGCCCGGAGCAATGACGCCATGACCGTGACAATCGGAAAGAAGGTTGCAGACTTCACTGCGGTGGCCACGGGTGGCGACGTGAAGCTGTCGGGGCTGCGCGGCAGCATCATCGTGCTCTACTTCTACCCGAAGGACAGCACACCCGGCTGCACCACCGAAGGCATGGACTTTTCGGCCAGCCACGCGAAGTTCCGTCGCGCCGGCGCGGTGATCTACGGCGTCTCGCGCGACAGCATGAAGCGGCGTCATCAAGATGAAGAACATGTACGGCAAGCAGGTGCGTGGCATCGAGCGCAGCACCTTCGTGATCGATGGCACCGGCGTGCTGCGTCACGAATGGCGCGGGGTCAAGGTCCCGAACCACGTGTCCGAGGTCCTGGGCGTCGTGCAGGCCCTGGCCTAGACCACCGACCGCCGCACCCGACCTCGCCTGCCGAACCAATTTTTCCCTGACGGAACCGTCGCCTCCCTGATGCCTCTGCCAAAAGCACCGAGCAAGCCCGCCACCGTCCTCGTCGCCATTGCTTCAGAGCCGCTGCGCACCGAAAGGCCGGCGGCGCCCCCCGCCCCGGTCGCCCGTGGGCCCGAACCCGCCGCGCCGCGGCCTGCACCTGCCACACGGCTCGCCGTGGTGGAGTCGAAGCCTCGCGCGCCCGGCAAGAAGTCCCGCGGCAACGGGGTTCCCAGGCTCTTCGTGCTGGACACCAACGTGCTGATGCACGACTCCACGAGCCTGTTCCGCTTCGAGGAACACGACGTCTTCCTGCCGATGATGACGCTCGAGGAGCTCGACTCGCACAAGAAGGGCATGTCGGAAGTGGCCCGCAGCGCGCGCCAGGTGTCGCGCACGCTAGCCTGCCAGCCGGCAAGGCCGACAACCAGATCCTCGGCGTCGTGCGTGCGCTCAAGGACCGTCATGCGGGGCGCGACGTGGTGCTGGTGTCCAAGGACATCAACATGCGCGTCAAGGCGCGCGCGCTCGGCCTGCCTGCCGAGGACTACACCAACGACAAGGTGCTCGAGGACACCGACATCCTCTACACCGGCGTTGCCCAGCTGCCCGCCAATTTCTGGGACAAGAACGGCAAGGGCATGGAGTCGTGGCAGTCCGGCGGCTACACCTGGTACCGGATCACCGGGCCGATCGTGTCCGACCTGCTGGTGAGCCAGTTCGTCTACCTGGAAAACGGCACGAACTTCTATGCCCAGGTGCGCGAGATCCGTGGCAAGTCGGCGGTGCTGCGCGTGCTGCGCGACTACACGCACGCCAAGAACGCCGTGTGGGGCGTGACTGCACGCAACCGGGAGCAGAGCTTCGCGCTGAACCTGCTGATGGACCCGGAGTGCGACTTCGTGACGCTGATCGGGCAGGCCGGGACCGGCAAGACGCTGCTCGCGCTGGCCGCCGGTCTGTCGCAGACACTGGAAACGAAGCGCTTCTCCGAGATCATCGTCACGCGCGCCACGGTGCCGGTCGGTGAGGACATCGGCTTCCTGCCCGGCACCGAGGAAGAGAAAATGGCGCCGTGGATGGGAGCGCTCGAGGACAACCTCGAGGTGCTGAACAAGACCGACGACGCCGCCGGCGAGTGGGGACGGGCCGCGACCAACGACCTGATCCGCACCCGGATCCGGATCAAGTCGATGAACTTCATGCGCGGCCGCACCTTCATCAACAAGTACCTGATCATCGACGAGGCGCAGAACCTGACGCCGAAGCAGATGAAGACGCTGGTCACGCGTGCCGGCCCCGGCACCAAGGTCGTCTGCCTCGGCAACATCGCGCAGATCGACACGCCCTACCTCACGGAAGGTTCGTCAGGCCTGACCTACGTGGTCGATCGCTTCAAGGGATGGCTGCACTCCGGTCACGTGACGCTTCAGCGCGGCGAGCGCTCGCGGCTGGCCGATCACGCGGCCGACGTGCTGTAGCAGGCAGGCGGGCAGGCCGCCCGCGTCGCCGCCTCGCTCAGTAAGCGGGAGCGCCGATCACGCGCTCCATGGCCGGCGGACTGGTCTGCCAGCGCGGACCGTTGCGCGCCATGGAGTAGCCGAGGGCGAACAGCTCCTGCATCTTGGCCGGATCGAACAGCTCGTTGCCCCGGACTTCGACCCCATCGGGCATCGTGATCCAGTGAAAGCCCGCGCCCTCGGCCTGGGTGGCGAGATAGATGCGGAACAGGTCGCCCGAAGTCGCGCCCAGGGACAGCGCCCGCAAGGTGCGCTGGCCGATGTCGCGCAGCGTGCGCTCCGTCTGCTGCGCCTGCGGCGACAGCTGGCCGTTATGGATGATGTAGACATCCTCGTAGGTGGCTGCCGGCAGCACACGCTGGCGCACCTGCGAGGTCCGGAACAGTCCGCCGTTGTAGAAAACGCGTGCGCCGACCGCACCGTCCACATGCATCTCGTCGTAGCGTCGCCCATCGACGACCACGTCGAAGAAGACCGGCTGCACGGCCAGCGGCACCGACGCCGACGCCAGCACGACGTCGCGGAACAGCTTCAGAGCCTGCGGCGTGCCAGCCTGCGCGATCAGTCCCATGTTCCAGACGACGAAACGCTGCGCATCGAGATCCACGGTGCCGACATAAAGCCGCCGCCCTTCCGCATGCGCCGCAGCGATCCGCTGCAGCAGTGCAAGATCGAGATCGCTTTCGATCAGCCGCGCCAGCGGCGCTGAATCGGCCACTGCCTCGCCGCGCAGCACCTGCGCCAGCACCGAGCGCGGCCTTGAGAACACATCCTGCGTAGCAGTGGTGGTGTAGAAATGTTCGATGCGATCGTCGAACTCCCGCCCCAGGAAGGCGAACGGCGCCATCATGGCCCCGGTGGAAACGCCGGTGACGATCTTGAACACGGGTCGCTGGCCGCTTTCGCTCCATCCCTTCAGGAATCCGGCGCCAAAGGCGCCGTTGGGCCCGCCGCCCGACAGCGCCAGCTGCGGGTAGACGGTTCGGCCATCGGTGCGGCGGACGAACATGCCCGGTTTTTCCTGCGCAAACGACAGTGCGAAGTCCCTGGCCATCGCCTCGCTGGGCTCGCCGGCCCAGGCGCGTACGTCGGGCATGCCGGGAATCGAGGCCCGCGGTCCGTCGACCAGCGGCACCGGGTTGCGCGCCAGCCCGGCGCAGCCAGCCAGTGCCAGCACGGCCATCCCCAGTGTCAGCAGATTTCGCACTGCGCGTCCCTTCACAATCGCGCGCCGGCTGCGCCGACGCCGCCTGGTCAGATCAGCAGCGCCGCGATGGCGATGCCCACCATGGTGAACGCTACTGCCAGCTTCACCGCGGTGCCAATGAGCAGCCCGAACCAGGTGGCGATACCGACCTTGCCGGCGCGCAGCGCATCGCGGTGGGCAAGGAACTCGCCGATGGCCGCGCCCACCAGGGGCATGAACAACAGTCCCCACAGTCCGGTAAAGACGCCGGCGACCGTGCCGACGGCGGCTCCGATGATGCCCTGTCGACTTGCACCGACGCGCCGCGCCGACAGGGCCGCTGCCACGTAGTCGACCGCGACACCGATCACAGCCAGCGCGGCGAGCACACCGACCACCCAGCCCGGAATACGCTGGAAGTCATCGATCCAGGCCGCCAGCAGCACGCCGCCGAAGAGCAGCGGGATGCCGGGCAGCGCCGGCAGCACGGTGCCGGCCACGCCGACCGCGATCAGCAGCACGGCAATGATCCACAGGGCCGTTGTCATCCAGTCTGCCTCAACGCAACGCCAGCGCCTGCACTTCGGCGGCGGCGTTCTTGCACTTGTCGGTCAGCTCCTCCAGCAGCTCGTAGATCGCCTTGAGCTTGACCAGCTGGCGCGTGTCGGGCTCCTCGCGGAACAGCTTGGACATCGCGGCGCGGTAAACATGATCGGCCTGCGCCTCGAGCGCATCGACTTCCTCGCACAGCGCCAGCACCACCGGACCATCCCCGCGCGGTCCGAGGCCAGCCACGGCACGCTGCAGTGCGCCGGCACTGGCAACCGCCAGTTCGGCCAGCCGGTGCGCCTCGGGCGTCATCGCCGTGACGTGGTAAAGATGAAGAGAC
>JALORV010000474.1 GCA_025458735.1 Burkholderiaceae bacterium
CGCGATGATCGAGACCTTCTACGAACGCCTGCGCATGCAGGGCGTCACGCGCCGCAGCTTTCTCAAGTACTGCAGCCTGACCGCCGCATCGCTGGGCCTTTCGCCGGCGCAGGCACAGGAGATGGCCAAGGGACTGCAGACCAGGCCGAGGCTGCCGGTGATCTGGATCGAAGGGCTCGAGTGCACCTGCTGTTCCGAGTCGTTCATCCGCTCGTCGCACCCCCTGGTCAAGGACGTGGTGCTGAACACGATCTCGCTCGACTACCACATGACGCTGTCGGCCGCTGCCGGCGACCAGCTGCGCAAGAACGCCCACGACACGATCGAGAAGTACAAGGGCCAGTACATCCTGGCGGTGGAGGGCAACCCGCCGCTCGCCGAGGACGGCATGTACTGCATCTACTACGGCCGGCCGTTCGTCGAGGTGCTGAAGGAGTACGCCAAGCATGCCAAGGCGGTGATCGCCTGGGGCTCGTGCGCCAGCTGGGGCTGCGTGCAGGCGGCCAAGCCGAACCCGACCAGGGCGGTGCCGATCGACAAGGTCATCCTCGACAAGCCGATCGTCAAGGTGCCGGGCTGCCCGCCGATCGCCGAGGTGATGAGCGGCGTGGTCAGCTACATAGCTACATCGCCGCCTTCGACCGCCTGCCGATGCTCGACCGCCAGGGCCGGCCCCTGATGTTCTACAGCCAGCGCATCCACGACAAGTGCTACCGGCGGCCGCACTTCGACGCCGGCCAGTTCGTCGAGCAGTGGGACGACGCCGGCGCCCGCGCCGGCTACTGCCTGTACAAGGTCGGCTGCAAGGGTCCGACGACCTACAACGCCTGCTCGACCGTCCGCTGGAACGAGGGCGTCAGCTTCCCGATCGGTTCGGGGCACGGCTGCATCGGCTGCTCGGAAGACGATTTCTGGGACCGCGGTTCGTTCTACGACCGGCTCACCAACATCAAGGACTTCGGCGTCGAACACAACGCCGACCGGGTCGGAGCGGTCGCCGCCGGGGTGGTTGGCGCGGCGATCGTCGCGCATGCCGCGGTCGGCGCGATCCAGCGCGCCGCCGGCAAGCCCAAGTCAACGACCAAGGCCTAGTCGGAGGAACACGCCATGTCAGTCATCGAAACCCAGGGCTTCAAGCTCGACAACACGGGCCGGCGGATCGTGGTCGATCCGATCAACCGGATCGAGGGACACCTGCGCATCGAGGTCAACCTCAACAAGGACAACGTCATCAGCAACGCCGTGTCCACCGGCACGATGTGGCGCGGCCTCGAGGTGATCCTCAAGGGCCGCGACCCGCGCGATGCCTGGGCCTTCGTCGAACGGATCTGCGGCGTGTGCACCGGCGTGCACGCGCTGGCCTCGGTGCGCTGCGTCGAGGACGCGCTGAAGATCAAGATCCCCGACAACGCCAACATCATCCGCAACCTGATGCACGCGACGCTGTACGCGCACGACCATCTGGTGCACTTCTACCACCTGCACGCGCTACCGTTCGCCAACGCCTACTGGGGCCACCCGGCGTACAAGCTGCCGCCGGAGGCGAACCTGATGGCGGTCGGCCACTACCTGCAGGCGCTCGACTTCCAGAGGGAGATCGTCAAGATCCAGACCATCTTCGGCGGCAAGAACCCGCATCCGAACTGGCTGGTCGGCGGCGTGCCGTGCTCGATCAACGTCGACGGTGTCGGAGCCGTCGGCGCGATCAACATGGAACGGCTGAACATGGTCTCGCGGATCATCGACGAGACGATCCAGTTCATCGACCAGGTCTACATTCCCGACCTGCTCGCGATCGCCAGCTTCTACAAGGACTGGGGGCTGATCGGCGGCGGCATCTCGTCGCAGAACCTGCTGTGCTACGGCGAGTTCCCCGACATCGCCAACGACGACTCCAACAAGAGCCTCATGATGCCGCGCGGGGCGATCCTCGGCGGCAACCTGAAGGAGATCCATCCGGTGGATCTCAAGGATCCGTCGCTGATCCAGGAGTACGTGACCCACAGCTGGTACAAGTACCCCGACGAGACCAAGGGCCTGCACCCCTGGGACTCGGCAAGAACACCAAGGGCACGAGGACGGCGATCGAGGCCATCGACGAGAGCGCCAAGTACTCGTACATCAAGGCGCCCCGCTTCAAGGGCCAGCCGATGGAGGTGGGGCCGCTGGCGCGCTACGTCACCTACTACGCGATGGGCATCCCCGAGTTCAAGGAGCCCGTCGACATGGTGCTGAAGAAGCTCGACGTGCCGGTCGCGGCGCTGTTCTCCACGCTCGGCCGCACCGCCGCGCGCGGGCTGGAATGCACGTGGGCGGCGCACAAGATGCGCTACTTCTTCGACAAGCTGATGGCCAACATCAAGGCCGGCAACCTCGCCACCGCCAACATCGACCTGTGGGAACCGCGGACCTGGCCCGCGGACGCCCGCGGCGCCGGCTACTGCGAGGCGCCGCGCGGCGCGCTCGGGCACTGGATCCGCATCCGCAACACCAAGATCGACAACTACCAGTGCATCGTGCCGACCACCTGGAACGCCAGCCCGCGCGACCCGAAGAGCCAGATCGGAGCCTACGAGGCCAGCCTGATGAACACCAAGATGGCCGTGCCCGAGCAGCCGGTGGAGATCCTGCGCACGATCCACAGCTTCGATCCGTGCCTGGCCTGCGCCACGGCGAGGAAATCACGCGCGTCACCGTGCGCTGAACCAACCAAGGAGGCCGCAATGGCAGCAGTCACGAAGCCGGCCGGCTCAGCGCCGCACGCCGTCTACGTCTGGGAGGCTCCGGTCCGCCTGTGGCACTGGGTGATGATGTTCGCGATGTTCGTGCTCATCGGCACCGGATTCCTGATCGGCGTGCCGCCGCCGGCAGTCGGCGGCGAGGCCTACAACACCTTCTGGTTCGGCTACATCCGCTTCCTGCACTTTTCCGCCGGCTACATCTTCGCCGTGTTCCTCGTGCTGCGGGTGTACTGGGCGATCGTCGGCAACAGGTACGCGCGCGAGATCTTCATCGTGCCGCTGTCGCTGTTCACGCCGAAGTTCTGG
>JALORV010000243.1 GCA_025458735.1 Burkholderiaceae bacterium
GGCGTCGAACACCTTCTTGGCCGGCCCCGACCGGCCGTCGGTCTCACCGGCTCCGCCGATGTAGTGCACGCCGACGTTGAAGCGGTAGCCCTGGCGCTCAAAGGTCTGGGTCAGGCCGCCGAACTGCGAGTGGCGCTCCAGCAGCAGCACGCGCTTGCCGTCGCGCGCCAGTGCGGCGGCGGCCGCCAGGCCGCCTATGCCCGATCCGATGACAACAACATCCCACTGCGCCACGCGGCACCTCCCGATGACCCCAAGTTCACCTGACGATCGGGCCGCGGGTGTTGATCCGTGTCACTGTGCGGGCTCCAGTGCCAGCAGGGCGAAGGACGCCAGCCAGTGGGTGCCGACATAGGCGCCTGCCGTGGCGGCCGGCAGCGAGGCCTCGAGCAGGGTCGCTATCGCGCCTGCAACCGGCGCCTGCAGCGGCTGCGGCAGGTCGTGCAGCAGTCGTGCCCAGCACCAGGCGCGGGTCAGGTTGACCCCATGCAGATGCACGATGCGGGCGTCCTCGGGGTCGCTCACCGTGACCGGCCGCAGCCAGGTCTGCAGCTCGTGCTCGGCGGGCTGGAACTGGTGCCACCAGTCGGCAAAGGAGCAGCCGTCGACCAGGCGCTGCATCAGGGCCGCTTCGACCAGCCCGGCGGCCAGAAAGTCGTCGCCGCCGGGCTCGTAGGCCGCCGGATAGCGGCGATCGTGGCCGAACCAGAGATGCGCGCGCTCGCTGATGAGGCCGCGCAGACGCCGATGCTGCACGGCGTCGCACCAGTCGAGCGCGAGCAGCAGGGCGAAGGCGCTGTTGCCGTGGGTGCCGGCACGGATCGGGTAGTCCGCGCGCGGCAGGAAGCGGATGAAGCGCTCGGCGAATTCTTCAGCCAGCGGACGCAGCGCATCGCGCCATTCGACGGCGATGGCGAGTTCCGGGGCGAGCGCCTCCAGCTCGGCGGCCAGCTTCAGCAGCCAGGCCCAGCCGTAGGGCCGCTCGAAGGTCTGGCGATGAGGGCCGCGCAGCGTTGCCAGCTCGCCCGCGATGGCGGTGGCCGTCAGCCGTTGCTGCAGGTGATGCCGTGATTTCTCCGCCGCGTCATGCTGCGGCATGAGGCGCAGCAGGCGCACCAGGGTCCAGTGCATGTGGACACAGGAGTGCCAGTCGTAGCTGCCCCAGAAGGCCGGATGCAGCCGGCGCGGCGTGGCCAGATCGTCGTCGCCGGCGAGCAGCTGATCGAGCTTGTACGGATATTCGGTGGCAGTGCTGGCGAGTGCGGCCGAAGCCAGCGCGACTGCCTGGGCGGAGTGCAACATGCGGCAAGCGTACTGCCTGCCGCGCTACCTCGCCGGGCGCACCTCGCCGCTGCCGGCCACGCGCTTGCGGATCACCGGCGTGCCGCGATAGATCACGTCGCCGCTGCCCGCGATCGACACATCCAGCAGATCCTCGGCATGCACCTGGGCATCGCCGCTGCCGGCGATGCGGACCTTGACCGTCCGGCCGGCCAGCTCCAGCGCGCGCACGTCGCCCGAGCCCGCAATGCTGTAGCCCTGCTCGGCGGCGCGACCGCTGGCCACGAAGTCGCCGCTGCCGGCGATCGATACCCCGAGGACGTCGAGGTTCAGGTTGCGGGCCCGCACGTCGCTGCTGCCGGCCACCGCCAGCGCGAACAGCGGACCGCTGACGCCATCGACCAGCGCGTCGCCGCTGCCTTGCATCGACAGGGCGCTGATCGCCTTGAACTCGATGACGACTTTCGGCGTATGCCGGCTCTTGAATGCCGCACCCGGCATCACCCGGATCTCGAGCGTCGGCGTGTCGGCGGACTCCACGCGGGTCTCGATCATCGCCTGCAGGTCGTCGTCGAACCGGACGGTGACCTGCTCGCGCCCTGCGGCACGCAGCTCGACATCGATCGGACCGGTTACGCGCACCGCGGAGAAGGTCGGCACCGTCCGCACCTCTTCGACGGCGCGGCCGGACCCGGTAATGCGGCTGTCCGACGGGCCCACGATGACGGTGCCGGCCACCAGCGGCGCGACCGCGGCATGGGCGGGGGAGGCAGGCTGGGGCTGGGCCTGGGCGGCGCCGGCCAGCAGGGCGGAGGACAGGGCAAGCAGCAGGGGTCGCATGGGGGGAGCCGGTGAGAGCAGGATGCCATCGTGCCCCAGGCGAACCGCGGGTGCACGCCGGATGCGATGCACTGCATGCCGGCGGGTCTGGACGGCATGGGCGGAGGACCGGCGGGTTCCGCTAGCGGGCCTTGCCGGCCGGCGCGGCCGGCCGGGCGTCCTCCCGCGCGGAGTTCAGCAGTTCCTGGGCCTCTTTCTGGCCGCGCGCGGCAGCACGGGTGATCCACATCACGGCCTCGCGCTGGTTGGGCGACAGGCCGTCCTTGCCGGACAGCAGTGCGATGCCGAGCTGGTACGAGGCGCCGGGATTGGCCCGTTCCGCGGCCCGCCGCAGCAGCGCCTCGGCCAGCGGCGGGTCGCGCGGCACATCCGGCGCTCCGCGCAGCAGCAGGGTCCCGAGCATCCATTGCGCGTCCGCGAGGCCGCGCTCGGCGGCGGGCTCCAGCAGGGCCTTGATGCGTGTGGCTGCCTGCGGCGGCGCCGGCACCGCCCGCTGGATGATCTGCGCCAGGAAGTAGCGGGCCCAGGCGGCATCCGCCTCGACATACGGCTTGAGCATCGCCTCCGCGTCCTGCAGCTGGCCGGCCCGCGCCAGCTCGGCCGACTTCTGCAGCGCCTGCTCCGAGTAGCGCTGGAAGCTCAGGCTGGCAATGGCGGCTTCCGCATCGCGCTGGACGGCGGGACTCGGCGTGTCGCGCGGGCCGCGTTCCGACACGCCGATCTCGACCAGCAGGCGCGGCTCGGTCGGGTGCACGCAGGCCAGTCCGACAACCTGCAGATGCGCGCGTGCCGCGTTGGCCTTGGCAGCATCCTTGCGCGGCGACAGGTCGGCCGGCTCGCGGCCGATCAGCCGGTGGCGGGCGCAGCGGGTGCCGGCGTGCCGCGTCAGCGTTTCCTCGTGCGTGGCGATGTTCCAGCGCTCGCCCAGCCGGCCGTGCCGATCGCGTGCCAGGGCCAGCAGTTCGGTGTCGTCCGTGACCGGCTTGTCGAGCAGTTCGCTGGTCACCACCAGCACGGCGCTGTGATCCTTGCCGCCCCCGAGTTCACGACCCATGGTGGCCCCGCGCGGCGTGCTGGAAGCCACGAACCATTGCGGATCCGTCGGCGTGGTGAAGGCAAACCCGATGAACGACCACGGCGTCCCGGCCGCCGACTGCGGGATCTTGCCGACCGTTTCCTCGCTGCCGGAGTCGACAGGGTGAGGGCGGCAATCAGGAGCAAGGGGCAGGACAGGCGCATGGGGCGAGGCCGGGGGGGGGACGCGGCATCATAGCCAGCGGACCGCGGGCGCAATGCCCGAATTGCACGGCGGGCGACGGCCTTGGGCGCGCCGGGATCGCTCCGAACGATGCGTGGTGCCGGCCCTTCCTGTTCGGAAGTCGTTCCTGCAGCCGGCCTGCGGGCAGACAGGCTGCAGTCCGGGGGTGCAGTCCCGGGGTGCAGTCCGGGAACCCGGCCTTCGGCTAGTCTGTCGGCACGTTCAGTTCCATGGTCGGATAACCCAGCCCCCCGGGAGCAGTCCAGTTGTCCTCG
>JALORV010000244.1 GCA_025458735.1 Burkholderiaceae bacterium
GATGCTGCGCAACCATGGGCTGCTGACCGTCGGGCGTTCGGTGGCGGAGGCCTTCGTGGCCATGTACTTCTTCGAGGCGGCCTGCATGATGCAGGTGCGGGCCCAGAGCGGCGGCGGCCGCCTGCGCCGGATCGGCGCGGCCATCGTCGATGGCGCGCAGGAGCAATGGGAGCGCGTGACTCACGGGGCCGGCGGCGGTCTCGCCTGGCCTGCCCTGCTGCGCAAGCTCGATCGCCGGGACCCGGCCTACAAGACCTGAGGAGACCGCCTGCCGCGGCGCAGGCGCTCAGGCCCCCGTTTGCCGGCGCGCAAGCGACGGGTAACCGCTGAGTTCGAGCGTGGCCCGTCCGCCGCGGCGAATCACGAGCCGTGCGCGCCCGCCAATCGGCAGCGTGAGCTTGCGCGACCCATGACCGAAAGGCAGGCCGCGGACGACCGGCACGCCGGCGATCTCGCGCAGCCGGCTCACCACGGCGTCGAGCCCGAAGCCCTGGTCGTTCGGCATCGGCGTGACCGGATCGAAGTCGCCCAGCACGATCGCCGCCTGGCGCTGCAGGATGCCCGCCTGCGCCAGCTGGTAAAGCAGGCGCTCGAGCTTGTAGGCCGGCTCGTTCACATCCTCGACCACCAGCAGCCCGGCCCGGATGCGTGGCATGAATGGCGTGCCCATCAGCGCGCCGATCATCGCCAGGTTGCCGCCCCACAGTCGGCCACGATGCTCGCCGGCGCGGCCCTCGAGCGGAAGGTCGATGCTGTAGCTGCGGTTTTCGATGAGCCCGAAGAAGTGCTCGACGGTGAACGGCTCGGGCACAGCGGCGCCGAAGTCTCCGGCCGAGGGACCCGACAGGCTCACGCCTCCGGCCCGCGCGAGATACGCAAGCGAGAACGCCGTGAAGTCGCTGTAGCCGGCGATGATCGGTGCGCGGCGGCGGATGGCCGCATAGTCGATGCCGCCGAGCAGTCGCGACATGCCATAGCCGCCACGTGCCGCCAGCACGACATCGACCGAGTCGTCGGTGGCGAACCGCATCAGGTCGGCCAGCCGCAGCTCGTCCGGCCCGGCGAAGCGCTGCTCGCGCGCGAACACGCTGTCGCCCGCCGTCACCTGCCAGCCTCGGCCGCTGAACAATGCCGCCGCACGGTCGATCACGGCGACATCGGGCAGGAACCCGGACGGCGCCACCAGGCCAAGCGTTCTACGCGCCATCGTCGCCTTCACTCTCCGTCGGCAGGCGGCCGCTGCGTCGATGCTCGCGCCGCTCGGCGAAGAAGCGCGACAGCATCGCCGCGGACTCCTCGGCCAGTACGCCGGCCCGCACCGAGGTGTGATGGTTCAAACGCTCCTCGGCGAACAGATTCACCACGCTGCCGCACGCGCCGGTCTTGGGATCTGCTGCGCCGTAGACCAGTCGCTTGATGCGGGCGTGCTGCATCGCGCCCGCGCACATCGCGCACGGTTCCAGCGTGACGTAAAGCTCGCAGTGGGCAAGCCGGTAGTTGCCAAGCAACTCCGCCGCCGCGCGCATGGCCTGGATCTCGGCATGCGCCGTCGGATCGCTGTTGCCGATCGGCTGGTTGAAGCCGGTCGCGATGACCTGCCCGTCGCGCACCACCACCGCGCCGACCGGCACCTCCGCCAGCGCCCACGCGTTGTGCGCCTGGTCGAGCGCCAGTCGCATGTAGGTGGCGTCGGCATCGGCCTCGGCCGCCGGTACCGGCTCGTCCTCCGTGACCTCGATCTGGCGGGCCAGCCAGGCCTGACGCCGCGCCTCGCGCTGCTCGGCATGCGCTTCTCGCGCAGCGCCCACGACGGTCTGGATGCGGCGTGCATCGAGCTGCGCAGCGGCGGCGGCAAGCCAGTCCGGCAGTACGCCGCGCCGATAGTCGGTGCCGTAGTCCGAACGACGGACGAAGCCGCTGTCGACCAGCCAGCGCCGCAGCTCGACGTGGTCGGTGGCGAGCATCGCGCCGCTGCCCGCGAGGAACGCCTTGAGCACCTCGTTGGCGCCACGCTCGTCGAGCAGGCGATCGGACGGAAAGTGCAGCAGCGCGCTGGCGAAGATCAGCTCGAGATCGCGGCCGTCCTTCTGCTGGAGCGTCGACAGGTGAACGCCATGGCGCAACGCCAGCTGCGCCATGCGTTCAAGCCACCCGTCGACAGTGATTGCAGCAAGGGATTCCCGCATGTCTGCCAGTCTAGCGGGGCGGCCATGGGCCGCCCGCCCGTGTCGGCCGCGTCAGTACCAGGTGCCGATCGACACGCCGAGGCCGACCGCCGTCTTGCGGAAGTTGTAGTCGATCATGCTTTCGCCGTAGCCCGAGAACACCTGGAAGTAGCCCTTGAGGTCCTGCGTGATCGGGAAGCGCAGGTCGAGCTGCGCCGAGCCCCAGGACGGATCGGACTGGAACGTCGTGCGCAGCCGCAGCGTCGCGGTGTATTCCTGCCGCCACTTGTAGAAGAACAGGAACTCGGCGGCGCCGATGTAGTCGGTGATGTCCGGGTTGTCATCCTTGTCGTCGCTCTCGGACAGCCGGTACCACGGCTTGATCTGCATGACGAAAGGCCCGTTTTCCAGCGCCACCATGGCGTAGATGCGGTTCCAGCTGCGAGACAGCGGATCGCTGCGGCCGTTGGACTGGTGCACCAGGCCGAAGGCGAGCAGGCGTCCTTTCAGTCCGAAGATCTCGTAGTCGGTGGGCGTCGTCCAGATGATCTCCGGCTCGTAGTTGGTCTCCCGGAACGGGCGCGACAGATCCTCGTTGTAGACCTGCCAGAAGCTCTTCTGCGTGTAGCCGAGCCACAGCGCCGACTGAGAGCCGAACATGTCCTCCCACATCTTCAGCTTGAAGCTGAGCTGGAACTCGGCTTCGGTACTGTCGAGGTTCCCCGGCGGATTGAACACCGGCTGCGTCGGCGTGGACGGCGCGTCGTTGACTTCGTCCGACCATACCGCCGGCAGGATGTAGTTCGGGCGGTAGAAGGTGAAGCGCCAGGTGCCCGCCTTGTAGCGGTCTTCGAGTTCCCAGCGCTGTGCGATCAGCGATTGCCCGCCCTCCAGCGAGCCGGTTGCCACCATCTGGGAACCGGGTGCGCTTCGCTCGGACGCGACCGGCGCGGCTGTCGCCTCGGCGGCAGGAGCTGGCGCGGCTTGCGGCGCTCTGGGAACGGCCCGCGCCGTAGAAGCGGCGGCGTCGTAACAGGCCAGTCGGGCCGTCGCGTCGACAATGGTGCGGCAGCGCTCGAGATCCTCGGCAGACTGCGCTGCGGCCGTCGCCGACACGACGACGGAGCGGTGGCAGCAGCAGTAGCAGCAGCGGCCGGGCGGGCTTGAAGGGCAGCATCAATCGTCCTCTCGGTCTTGGCAGCGTGACTTGCTCGATGAACGTTTCGTTGGGAGCCAGGCTGCGCCGGCCCTCATGTTCTTGCTTGAAGTGGTTACACGCGACACCGGGTTGCAGTTTAGCCAGACCTGCCCGCGGCTGGCGACGAACATGGCGCCGCCCCGCCGACATCGAGCGTTGGGTCAGTTCGGCGCGTCTTCGGCGACGTGATCGCTCCGCGGTAGCGCATCGGCGTGCTCACCGGCCCGAGGGTGATGAAGCGCTCGGCCGCAGGGCGACACGCCGCGGAGAAGCGCAGGGGCGCCTTGGAGCGAACTCCGGCCCTGAGAGAGTCCAGTGCATCCCCGCGCAGAAACCGGCGACAGTGGTCCGCGGACCTCGCCGTTTCCCGCGCACCCGTTCTCGGCTAGCATCGCA
>JALORV010000245.1 GCA_025458735.1 Burkholderiaceae bacterium
GCGTGCAGTCGCGCGTACACGCCCGTCAGCGCCAGCCGGTAAGGCTCGTCGGCGCGCTGCCGCGAAGGGTCGGGGCTCGCCTGTGCCAGTGCCGCCAGCTCCACGCTGACCGGCGCCAGCAGCTGCGACATCGACAGCTCGGCGCCGAGCGCATGCACCGCCGCCGTGTAGTACTCGAACACCACGGCGGCCTGGGCGCGCAGGGCCGCCTGCATGGTTTCCGCGGTCACGTGCGGATGGCCGTCGCGGTCGCCGCCGATCCAGCTGCCGAGCGCGAGCAGCGGCGGCAGGCCGGCGGGCAGCGCAGCCTCGCGCTCGAGGCGCGCCAGCAATGCCGGTATCTCGCGCAGGAAAGTGGCGCGCCAGACCGCCAGCGCGTTCTCGATCTCGTCGTAGACGGTCAGGCGGGCCGGCCGCAGCATGCGGGTCTGCCACAGCGTTGCGATGCCGGCCAGCAGCTGGTCGTCGATATCCGCGTGCTGTTCCGTGGTCGCCGCCTCGCGCGCCTCGACCAGCGCCGCGATGACGCGCTCGGCGTCGAGGATGCTCTTGCGCCGCACTTCCGTCGGGTGCGCGGTCAGCACCGGCATCAGGCAGGCATCGGCCAGCAGCGACGCCAGCCGGCGCGGGCCGATGCCGCGCGACTGCAGCGACTTCAGGGCGTGGGCGAGGGTGCCGGGGCGGCTGCTGCGGCCGGCCTGCTGCCGGCGCACCAGGTGCCGGTCCTCGGCGATGTTGGCCAGGTGCGAGAAGTAGGCGAAGGCGCGCACGACATCGATGGTGCGATCGCGTGACAGCCGGCGCAGCAGCGTGTCGAGTCGTCGCGCCGCGGCCGGCTCGGCGTCGCGGCGGAATCGCTGGGCCGTCTGGCGGATGTCTTCGACGGCCGCGTACACGGCCTCGCCGGCGTGGGCGCGCAGCACCTGCCCGAGCAGCTGCCCGAGCAGGCGGATGTCGTGCCGCAGGGCGTCGTCGATACCGGATGACATGAGCTGGACCTTCATCGGAGCCGCACGGCGGACGGCGCGGCGGTTTCGCGCGGGTCATGCGCATCGGTCGGCATGATGCATGATTGGGCTAGACTCGCCGCGGTTTTTTCGGGGGCGCCTGCACTGTCATCGCCCGCGTTCCCCTTCACTCACTCTTTGCGGCAGGCACGGTCGAGGCATGAACTCAAGGCGGCGGTATCCGGGTCGACGTTCCGGCCACAGGCGCTTCCGAGGCCAGGGGGTCACCGGCGCAAGAGGGCAGAACCGATGAGTGCGCCGGCGCGCATCGCCATTGCCACGCGCGAGAGCCCGCTGGCGCTATGGCAGGCCGAGCACGTGCGCGCGATCCTGCAGCAGCGGCACCCCGGCATGGAAGTGGCGCTGCTCGGCATGACCACGCGCGGCGACCAGATCCTCGACCGCACGCTGTCGAAGGTCGGCGGCAAGGGCCTGTTCGTGAAGGAACTCGAGGTGGCACTGCTCGAAGGGCGCGCGCAGCTGGCCGTGCACTCGCTGAAGGACGTGCCGATGGAACTGCCGCCCGAGTTCACGCTGGCGGCCGTGATGAAGCGCGAGGATCCGCGCGACTGCCTGGTCTCGAACCGGTATGAAACACTGGCCGCGCTGCCGGCCGGTGCCCGCGTCGGCACCTCCAGTTTGCGGCGCGAGCTGATGCTGCGCGCCCGCTTTCCGTCGCTCGACATCCGGGCGGTGCGCGGCAACGTCAATACCCGGCTCGCCAAGCTGGATCGCGGCGAGTTCGATGCGCTGGTGATGGCCGCGGCCGGACTGAAGCGCCTGCAGCTCGCCGCCCGCATCCGCGAGATCATTCCCACTGCAGTGTCGCTGCCGGCGCCGGGACAGGGCGCGCTCGGCATCGAGGTCATGGCGTCCGATGCCACGACCGCCGCGCTGCTCGCGCCGCTCGACGATGCGGCGACGCGGGCCGCGACTGCAGCCGAGCGCGGTGTCTCGCGCGGCCTCGGCGGCAGTTGCCAGGTGCCGCTGGCGGCCTATGCGGAGATCGAAGGCGACCAGCTGCGGCTGCGCGCGCTGGTCGGCAATGCGGCTACCGGCGAGGCGGTCGAGACCGAGCAGCGCGGGCCCAGCAGCGATGCCGAGGCGCTGGCCGCTGCGGCCGTGGCGGAACTCAAGGCGCGTGGTGCGCTGCGCCTGCTCGGCCTGGCCTGAGTCGATCGGGTTCGCCGGCTGCAGGGAGCAGCGGCCGCGCCGACCCAAGAACTGCCAATGGCCGCTGCGCTGATCATCGTGACGCGACCGGGGGAGGCCGGCGCGCGCTGGCAACAGCGGCTGCGGGCCGCCGGTTACGCGGCGCAGTGGTGGCCGGCCTTCGAAATCGGCCCGGCGCCGGACGAGGCGGGGGCGCGTGCCGGTCTCGACCGGCTGGCGCAATTCGATCTGGCGATCTTCGTGAGTCCGAACGCCGTGGCGGCCACCGCGGAAAGGCTGGCCGGCCCGTGGCCGGCGTCTACCGCCATCGGAGCGGTCGGAGCGGCCACGCGCGCGGCGGTGGCCGCCGCCTGGCCGACTGCGACGGCGCTGGTGGCTCCGCTGGCCGATGAGGCCGCCGGGTCGGAGTCCTTCTGGGAATCCTGGCTGCACAGCGGCCGAAGGGCAGCGCGGGTCCTGATCCTGCGGGCACAGCATGGACGCGAGTGGCTGGCGCAGCAGTTTGCCGCGACCGGCGCCGAGGTCGAGACGCTGGCGGTCTATGCCCGCAAGGCTCATGCGCTGTCGGCGAGCGAACGGACCGTGCTCGACGCTGCAGTTGCCGCAGCCGTGCCTGCCGTGACGGTTTTCACCAGCACCGAGGCGATCGCCGCGCTGGATGAGCAGGTGGCGGCAACCAAAGGTGCCGACCGCTGGTTGCGGGCCGGGTGCGCGCTGGCGACGCATCCGCGCATTCGCGAGCGGCTGTTGGATGCGGGCTACAGGACGGTCGAATTGTCGGTTGCCGACGACGAGGGCCTGCTGGCGCAGCTAGAATCGATGCAGATACCGCGAACCTAGTTCGACTCTCCTGCCACGGGCGGCGCGACCGGACATCGCGATCGCAGTGAGCCCGGAGAGACCGCCGAGCGTCCTCGCGGTGGCTGCCACCGCGCTCGGTGCCGACAACAGTTCGCGGTCGACCCGCAGCTTCTGCCTTGACGACAACGACCCCCGTGTCCGGCGAACCTCCTGCGGCTGCAGCCGCGTCTGCACCCACCCCGGCACCGGCGTCGGCTCCGACGCCGGCTTCGGCGCGATCTGCCCCGGCGAAGGCGCCACATCG
>JALORV010000246.1 GCA_025458735.1 Burkholderiaceae bacterium
CACCTCGTTCGGCGCATCGGGCGCGATGCCGCGCTTGAGACCGTCGAGTTCCTCGGCGACGGCGCCGAAGGCCCGCGTCAGGCGCGCGGTCTCGTGCACCACGTCGCGCCGTTCGATCGTCACCTGGCGCACCTCGAGCTCGGACGGCGCCAGCAGGTGAGCCTGGCCGATCGCGATGCCGCGGGTCACGCCGCTGCCGGTCAGCGTGTCGCGCCGCGTTTCGTTGTCCACTGACATCGCTGCTTCCGGGCCGGCCGTGACGGCCTCAACCGGCCTCGCCGAAGCCGGAGTTGATCAGCTCGCCCACCGCCTCGACGGCCGCGGACTCGTCGGGTCCGTCGGCCTCGACCGTGAGCACGCTGCCCTGGCCGGCGGCCAGCATCATCACGCCCATGATCGACTTGGCATTCACCCGGCGTCCGTTTCGCGAAAGCCACACCTCCGCGGTGTAGCGGCTGGCCGCCTGGGTGATCTGCGCCGACGGTCGGGCGTGCAGTCCGAGCTTATTGCTGACTGTGAAGTCTCTGGTAATCATTGCCCTGCGGCTTCAACCCCTGGTTCTGCACCGGCGTGGCGGCCACCTGCACCATGCCCTGCTGCCCGCCGGCGAGCGCCTTCTCGGCCACGTCGGCCAGCGAGTCGCCGCGGTAGCACACGGCCCGCAGCAGCATCGGCAGGTTGACGCCGGCCACCACCACCACGCGTCCCGACTCGGCGAGCCGTGCCGCCACATTGCCGGGCGTAGCACCGAAGGCATCCGTGAGGACCAGCACGCCGGCGCCGCTGTCGACCTCCGCCACCAATTGCGCGGCCTGCTCTACCGAAGCGTCGAGAGCAGCTCCAGGCCCAACGTCGAGGACGCGCAGATTGGCCTTGGCGAGTCCCGGTTCGCACGTGTACACGTGTTCGACGCAGCGCTCCAGCGCGCTGGCGAGCGGTGCATGGGCAATGATGACGATGCCGGTCACGCGGATTTCTCCAGTGCATCGATGAAAAGGGCCGCCACGTTGCAGCCGGTCTGCTGCGCGATCTCGACGAAGCAGGTGGGGCTGGTGACGTTGATCTCGGTCAGGTGCTCGCCGATCACGTCGAGTCCCAGCAGTCGCAGTCCGCGCGGCAGCAGCGCCCGCCCCACGGTGGTCGCAATCTCGCGATCACGCGCCGTAAGCGGCTGCGCGCGCCCGGTGCCGCCGGCAGCGAGGTTGCCGCGCGTCTCGCCGGCCTTGGGGATGCGCGCCAGGCAGTACGGCACCGGCTCGCCGTCGATCACCAGCACGCGCTTGTCGCCGTCGCGGATCGCGGGGATGAACTTCTGCGCCATTGCGGTGCGCGTGCCGTGTGCCGTCACGGTCTCGAGGATCGAGCCGGCATTCGGGTCGCCCGGCTGCAGGCGGAACACGCCGGTGCCACCCATGCCGTCGAGCGGCTTGACGATGATGTCCTCGTGATCGGCCCAGAACGTGCGCAGGCGCTCGGCCTCGCGCGCCACCAGCGTCGGCACCGTGAACTGCGGAAACTCGAGCACCGACAGTTTCTCGTTGTGGTCGCGCAGCGCCTGCGCATCGTTGACCACGCGTGCACCCAGCGCAGCCGCGCGCGACAGCAGCAGCGTGGCGTTGAGGAACTCGACATCGAACGGCGGATCCTTGCGCATCAGCACCGCGTCGAAGCCGGCGAGGTCGCGCTCGGCGCTGCCGCGCACCTGGTACCAGGCGTGGTCGTCGTTGGTCAGGTGCAGCTGGTGCGCGCGCGCGGTCACCGCGGCGGCGGTGGCCGCCAGCTCGTCGGGCGTGCAGGCGTGAACGGCGTGGTGCCGCAGCGCGGCCTCGCGCATCATCGCCACGCTCGAGTCCTTGGTGGCCTTGAGCCGGTCGAGCGGGTCGACGACGAACAGCAGTTCGAGCGGCATGCGGTGCGGGTCCGGGTGTGCCGGCCAGTCAGCCGGAGAATCAGCCGGCAATGGCCGCGGCCACCGGCGCCGCGGCGCCGTCGACGCGACCGGCCGTGCGTTCGAGCTCGACGGCCGCCGCCAGCAATGCCAGCCGCGCCACCACGCCGTAGGCATAGAACCGGTTGGCCGCGCTCCCGCCGGCCGCGCTGCCGCAGTCCGGCAGGTTGCAGCTGCCGGCAAAGGCCAGCGGCACGAAGTGCATGCCCGGCGCATTCAGGTTTTCGTCGCGGGCGCGTTCCGTGTGCACGCGGTAGAAGCCCCCCACCACGAAGCGGTCGATCATGTAGACGACCGGCTCGGCCACCGCACGGTCGACCAGTTCGTTGGTCGGCACGCCTTCCTGGATGATCACCTCGGTGACTTCCAGCCCTTCCTTGACGACCGCCATCTTGTTGCGCTGCTTGCGATTGAGCCCGCGCACTTCGGAGGCGTCCTTGACCGTCATCACGCCCATGCCGTAGGTGCCGGCATCGGCCTTCACCACCACGTACGGCGTGTCCTCGATGCCATGCTCGCGGTACTTCTCGCGCATCTTGCCGAGCACGAAATCGATGTTGCTGGCCAGGCATTCCTCGCCGGAGCGCTCGTGAAAGTTGACCTCGCCGCAGCGTCCGAACGCCGGATTGATCAGCCAGGGGTCGATGTCGATCAGCTGCGCGAACTCGGCGGCCACCACGTCGTAGGCCGCGAAGTGATTCGACTTGCGCCGGACCGCCCAGCCGGCCTGCAGCGGCGGCACCAGCACCTGGTCCTCGAGACCGCGCAGGATCGAGGGGATGCCGGCCGACAGGTCGTTGTTCAGCAGCACGGCACAGGGCGTGAAGCCGGCCACGCCGACCTTGCCGCCCTGCCGTACCAGCGGCTCGACCATCAGCACCTCGCCGCTCGGCAGCTCGATGCGCGTCGGCTCCCGGATCTCGTCCGACAGCGAGCCGAGCCGCACCTCGAGCCCGGTCTGGCGCAGGATGCGCTGCAGCCGCGCGACGTTGGCGAGGTAGTACAGGTTGCGCGTGTGGCGCTCCGGCACCAGCACCAGCCGGCGCGCTTCCGGGCACAGGTGATCGATTGCCGACTGCGCCGCCTGCACCGCGCACGGCAGCATCTCCTCCGACAGGTTGTTGAAGCCGCCGGGGAACAGGTTCATGTCGACCGGTGCCAGCTTGTAGCCGGCGTTGCGCAGGTCCACCGAGCCGTAGAACGGCGGTGTGTGGTCCTGCCACTGAAGGCGGAACCAGCGCTCGATCGCCGGCATTTCGTCGACGATCTTCTGCTCGAGCGCCAGCAGCGGGCCGGAGTTGGCCGTGGCCAGGCGGGGGATCGCAGGATTCGACACAGGTCGTTGGGATCGGCAGTTTAGCGCCGGCTGCAGGGCACTCCCGAGCCGGCGCGGCCACCGCAGCGATCGGTGTCAGCCTGACGCGGTGCGCCCGCAGTCCGCGGCGGCGGCCGGCCGCCTGACCGCACCGTCGCCGAAAAAGAAGCGGGCACCCCGAGGGGTGCCCGTGAAAGTTCGCCACGAGTGGGCTGCGTGGCAGCCCGGCGAGCTAGGGAGACACAACCTGCACTGCCCCGCGGCGCCGCTTCCGGGTCGGCGCCACGGCAGCCCGGGAGCGGGCCCCCGGGCCGTGTTTCATCACATCTTGTAGGCGGACTCGCCGTGGTACGTGGTGTCCAGCCCCTCGCGCTCCTCTTCCGGAGTCACGCGCAGGCCGGTGATCATCTTGACGATCGTCAGCGCCACCACCGAAACCACCGCAGAGACCACCACCGCCGTCAGCACTGCCTGGAACTGGATCCAGACCTGGGCGCCGATGCCGGGGAAGTCGGCCGCATCACCGCACTTGTTGGTGATGTAGTTGCAGATGCCGGCGCCACCGAGCGCAGGCGCCGCGAACACGCCCGTCAGCAACGCGCCGACGATGCCGCCGACACCATGCACGCCGAAGACATCGAGCGCGTCGTCCGCGCCCAGCATCTTCTTGAGCCCGGTGACACCCCAGAAGCAGGCCAGGCCTGCCGCGATGCCGATGACCAGCGCGCCGATGATGCCGACGAAGCCGCAGGCCGGCGTGATCGCCACCAGGCCCGCCACCGCACCGGACGCAGCACCCAGCATCGACGGCTTGCCCTTGACCATCCACTCGGCGAACATCCACGCGAGTACCGCCGCCGCCGTGGCGAGCAGGGTGTTGATGAACGCAAAGGCGGCGACGCCGTTGGCCTCCAGGTTGGAGCCGGCGTTGAAGCCGAACCAGCCCACCCACAGCAGCGCGGCGCCGACCATCGTCAGCGTCAGGCTGTGCGGCGCCATGCTCTCCTTGCCGTAGCCGATGCGCTTGCCGACCATGTAGGCGGCCACCAGGCCGGCGATACCGGCATTGATGTGCACGACGGTTCCGCCGGCGAAGTCGAGCGCGCCCTTGGCCCACAGCCAGCCGGCGTTGGCGACCACCGCGTCCAGCGTTGCCTGGTCCTTGATCGCGTCAGGACCATCCCAGTACCACACCATGTGCGCCATCGGGATGTAGGCAAAGGTGAACCAGATCACCGTGAACAGCAGCACGGCCGAGAACTTCATGCGCTCGGCATAGGCGCCGACGATCAGCGCGCAGGTGATGGCGGCGAAGGTGCACTGGAAGGCGACGAACAGCAGTTCGGGAATGTAGACGCCCTTGCTGAAGGTGGCTGCCGCCGACTCCGCGTTCACGCCGGCCAGGAAGAGCTTCGAGAAATTCCCGAAGAACGCCCCCGGCCCGCCGAACGCCAGCGTGTAGCCATAGATCACCCACAGCACCGAGATCAGCGAGAAGATCACGAACACCTGCATCAGCACGGAGAGCATGTTCTTCGAGCGCACCAGGCCGCCGTAGAACAGCGCCAGCCCCGGGATGGTCATCAGGATGACCATGATGGTGGCGACGTACATGAAGGCGGTGTCGGCCTTCTCTATCTTCGGCGCGGCCGCGGCCTCCTCGGCCTTCTCTTCCACCTTGACGGTTTCGGTGACCTTGACCGTCTCGGTGACCGTCACCGACTTCTCTTCGGTCTTGGCCGGTGCCACCGCGGTTTCAGCTGCCTTGACCGCGTCCTTGGCGGCTTCGACGGCCTTGGCCGGTTCCATCGGCGTCGTCTGCGGAGCAGCCGCGTCGCCGTGCGATGCGCCACCGCCCTGCGCGTGCACCGGTGCAGCCAGTGCGAGGGCTCCCGCCGTGAGGAGCAGTGCAATCAGTTTCTTCATTGGCATCCTCGTGGGGGTTAGAGCGCTTCCTTGCCGGTCTCGCCGGTGCGGATGCGGACGACCTGCTCGAGGTCGTAGACGAAGATCTTGCCGTCGCCGATCTTGCCGGTGCGCGCCGAGCCCTCGATGGCCTCGATCGCGCGCTCGACGATGTCGTCGGCCACGGCGGCTTCGATCTTCACTTTCGGCAGGAAGTCGACCACGTACTCGGCGCCGCGATACAGCTCCGTGTGGCCCTTCTGCCGGCCGAAGCCCTTGACCTCGGTGACCGTGATGCCCTGAACGCCAACGCCGCTCAGGGCCTC
>JALORV010000247.1 GCA_025458735.1 Burkholderiaceae bacterium
GCCAGAAGCTGACCAGCCAGGACATCCGGTCGATGCTGCAGTTTGCAGTGCTGACCGCCGTCATCCTGCCGCTGCTGCCGGACCGATCGTTCGGGCCGCTTGGCGTCCTGAACCCGCAGCAGATCTGGCTGATGGTGGTGCTGGTCGCCGCGGTCAGTCTGGCGGGTTACGTGGCCTGGCGGCTGACCTGGGGCCGGCATGGGCTGCTGCTCACCGGCGTACTGGGTGGCGTCGTGTCGAGCACCGCAACCACTCTGGTGGCGGCCCGCGCGGCGGCAGCGGGTACGCAGGGTGTCGCGTCCGCCCTGCTGGTCATCCTGCTGGCCAACGCCACCATGCTGGTGCGCGTGCTGGGGCTGGTCGCGATCGTGTCGCCGCCACTCCTGCCGACGGCCATGATCGTCATCGTGCCGGCGCTGCTGGTGGCACTGGTCGGCGTGGCCTGGCGCTGGGCCGCCGCGACGACCGGGCTGCCGGCCGACGATTCGGCCTTCCGCAATCCGACCCAGCTCAGGACCGCACTCGGTTTCGGCGCCGTCTATGCCGTGATCCTGCTGCTGGTGGCATGGGCCAACGACGCCCTCGGCGAGCGCGGCGTCCTGGCACTGGCGGCTGTGTCCGGACTGAGCGACGTCGACGCCATCACGCTGTCGACGCTGCGGCTGCAGTCGCATCAGACGCTCGAGGCCCAGACCGCGGTGACCGCGATCGGCATCGCGGTGGGCTCGAACCTGGTGTTCAAGACGGCACTCGCGGCCGGTGCTGGCGGACGCGAACTGCGCGGCCCGACGCTGCGGGCCTTCGGCGCGGTCCTGCTGGCGCTGGTCGCCGGCCTCTGGGGCCTGCGCGCACTGGCATAATTTCTCCGCCATCCCGTTCCGCGTGACAGCACCCACACGGTCGAGTCGACCGATCCCGAGCTCTGGGCCGCGATCCGCAAGGAAAACGCGCGCCAGGAGCAGCACATCGAACTGATCGCTTCCGAGAACTACGCCAGTCCGGCCGTCATGGCGGCCCAGGGCAGCCAGCTCACCAACAAGTACGCCGAGGGCTATCCCGGCAAGCGCTACTACGGCGGCTGTGAGTTCGTCGACGTCGCCGAAACCCTGGCGATCGAGCGGCTGAAGCAGCTGTTCGGCTATCCGACCGTCGAACTCGCCGCCAACGTGCAGCCGCACTCTGGCGCCCAGGCCAACACCGCCGTGTTCCTGGCGCTGCTGAATCCGGGCGACACGATCATGGGCCTGTCGCTGGCTGAGGGCGGGCACCTGACCCACGGCATGGCGCTCAACATCTCCGGCAAGTGGTTCAAGGTGGTGAGCTACGGCCTCAACGAGCACGAGGAAGTCGACTACGAGGCGATGGAGCGGCTGGCGCACCAGCACAAGCCGAAGCTGATCATCGCCGGCGCCTCGGCCTACTCGCTGCGCTTCGACTGGGCGCGCTTCGCGCAGGTGGCGCGGGACGTCAATGCGACCTTCATGGTCGACATGGCGCACTACGCCGGCCTGATCGCCGCCGGGGTCTATCCGAGCCCGATCCCGCACGCCGATGTCGTCACCAGCACGACCCACAAGACGCTGCGCGGACCGCGCGGCGGCCTGATCCTGATGAAGCCGCGCCTGGAGAAGGCCATCAACAGCGCCGTCTTCCCCGGCATCCAGGGCGGCCCGCTGATGCATGTGATCGCAGCCAAGGCGGTGGCGTTCAGGGAAGCGCTGGCGCCCGAGTTCAAGGCGTATCAGCAGCAGGTCGTGACCAACGCCCGCGTGATGGCCGAGACGCTGGTCAAGCGCGGCCTGCGCATCGTCAGCGGACGCACGGAAAGCCACCTGATGCTGGTGGACCTGCGCGCCAAGCAGATCACCGGCAAGGATGCCGAGGCGGTCCTGGGCGAAGCGCACATCACGATCAACAAGAACGCCATTCCCAGGGACCCGGAAAAGCCGATGGTCACCAGCGGCATCCGGCTGGGCTCGCCGGCGATGACGACGCGCGGCTTCCGCGAGGCCGAGGCCGAGCAGACCGCGCACCTGATCGCCGACGTGCTCGACAATCCGCGCGATGCGGCCACGATCGCCCGCGTGCGGCGCGATGTCGGGCTGTTGACCACGCGCTTCCCGGTCTACGCCCCGTAGACCGGCTCCGGCGCGAGCGACTGCCGCGATGAAGTGCCCGTTCTGCCAGCATGCCGACACCCAGGTGATCGACTCGCGTGCTTCCGACGAAGGCGCGACGATCCGCCGCCGCCGCCGCTGCTTTTCCTGCGACAAGCGCTTCACGACCTACGAGCGGGTCGAGCTGGCGATGCCGACCATCATCAAGCGTGGCGGCGGCCGTGCCGACTACGACCGCGACAAGCTGCGCGCCAGCATGCAGCTTTCGCTGCGCAAGCGCCCGGTGCCGCGTGAGGCCGTCGAGGACGCGATCGCACGCATCGAGGACAAGCTGCTGTCATCGGCGCAGCGCGAGGTCAAGAGCGAGAAGCTGGGCGAGCTCGTGATGCGCGAGCTCAAGCGGCTCGACAAGGTCGCCTACATCCGCTTTGCCTCGGTGTATCGCAGCTTCGAGGACGTCGACGAGTTCGCCGAAGTCGTCAGGGAAGTCCGCCCGGCCCGGCGCACCCGGCGGCGGCCGGCCCGGGCCTAGTCGACCTGGCCGGCCCGGCGCCGGTGCGGGGCGCGGGGCTTGAAACCGCGTGGCGGCGACCCGAATTGGGGTGCATCGCAGGCAGCGGCCTGTATCTGCCCACTCGGAGGAGCCATGACTTTCGTGACTTTGCGTCGGAACGACCCGTTTGGTGCGCTGGTCGACGACGTCTTCAACGACTTTTTCCAGCGTGCCGGTTTCGTCCCCGGACGCGGCACCGAAGGACCGACCATTGCACGCGCCCGCATGGACGTGCTGGACCGTGGCGACAGGTTCGAGATCAAGCTGGACCTGCCCGGCGTCAGCAAGGAAGACATCGCTGTTTCGATCGAAGGGGCGCGCGTGTCGATCCAGGCCGAGACCCGCAAGCAGCACGAAGCCCGGGAAGGTGAGCGGGTACTGCTCAGCGAGCGCAGCGTGACCAGCTACGGCCGCAGCTTCGAACTGCCGGCCGAGGTGACCGAGGACGGTGCGGACGCCACCTTCGAGAACGGCGTGCTGACGCTGCAGCTGCCCAAGCGTCCTTCGGTGGTCGGCAAGCGCCTGGCAGTACGCTGAGGCACACGTCGCCAGGACGCCCGGCATCGCTTGATGCACGTCAAGCGCGGCCGGCGTCCCGCCTTGTCGGTGCCCGGACCGCTCCCATCTTCATGGTGGAGGTCCGGAGAAGTTCCGGTCTCGATCGTAGAAGGAGGTGATATGGCCAATCTCCTGGCACGTCGTCGCAATGATCCATTCATGCCGCTGATGGGCGACTGGATGGACGATCTGTGGCAGCGCTCCATGCCGCTGGCGCGCGCTGCCGGCATGCCGGCCGTCGAAAGAGCCCTGATGGATGTGGTCGACAAGGGCGACCACTTCGAGATCAAGGTCGACATGCCCGGCGTCAAGAAGGAAGACATCGAAGTGGCCGTCGAGGGCGCGCGGGTGGCGATCCGCGCCGAAACGCGGACCACGAAGGAAACGAAGGAAGGCGAGCGGGTCCTGCACACCGAGCGCAGCGTGGCGATGTATGCACGCAGCTTCGAGCTGCCGGCCGAGGTGACCGAGTCCGGCGCCGAGGCGCGCTACGAAGACGGCGTGCTGACGCTGACCCTGCCCAAGCGGGCACCACTGGCTTCCCGCAAGCTGGTGATCAACTGACCGTACCCCGGGTGCGCCGGTCGCGCGCCCGGGCGCAACACCCCCGGAGCGCTTGCCCGCCGTAAAAGGCGGGCAGAGGCGCCCTTTGCCGGGTGGCGGTCGATTCACGCCGCCGTAGATCTGCACGCGCGCGACTTGATCGCTGGCAG
>JALORV010000248.1 GCA_025458735.1 Burkholderiaceae bacterium
CGCTGCAGCAGCAGCCACCGCAATTCGTTCCACGAGCGCACGCCATCGCCGTCGATGGCCGTCACAGCGTCCCCGGCCTCGATGCCGGCCACCGCCGCCGCCGACTGCGCAGGCGGCGCCCCCAGCAGCGCGCGCGGCTCGAAGACGCCGATCACGTTGAGCAGCCAGTAAACGAGAATCGCCAGCAGCAGGTTCGCCACCGGTCCGGCCAGCACGATCGCGAAGCGCCGGCCGACGGACTGGCGGTTGAAGGCACGTGGCAGGTCGGCCTCGCTGACCGGCAGGCACTCGGGATCGCGCTCGTCCAGCATGCGCACGTAGCCGCCCAGCGGCAGCGCCGCGACCACCCACTCGGTCCGGTCGGCGCCGCGCACCCAGCGCGCAATCGGGCGTCCGAAACCGATCGAAAACCGCAGCACCTTGACGCCGCACCAGCGCGCGACCCAGTAGTGGCCCAGCTCGTGGATCACGATCAGGACCCCGAGGGTCACCAGGAACGCGGCAATCGTGGTCATCAGGTTCATCGGCAATCCTCAGGCGTGCAGGGCAGCAAGCCGACCGGCCCGCTCGCGTGCCTGCCGGTCGATGTCGAGCACTTCCTCGACACTGCGGGGCGCCGCGGGCTGGTACGCGTCCAGCACCGCTTCAATCGTCGACGCGATCCGCGTGAAGGGCAGGCGCCGCTGCAGGAAAGCTTCGACAGCAACCTCGTTGGCAGCGTTCAATACGGCCGAAGCGGCCCCGCCCGCCCGCAGCGCGGCGTAGGCATAGTGCAGGCAGCGGAAGCGCCGCAGGTCCGGCGCCTCGAAGGTCAGCGCGCCGAGGGTGGCGAAGTCGAGGCGGCGGGCCCCGCTCTCGATCCGCTCGGGCCAGGCCAGTGCATAGGCAATCGGCGTGCGCATGTCGGGTGAGCCGAGCTGCGCCAGTACCGAGCCGTCGGGAAACTCGACCATCGAGTGGATCACGCTCTGCGGATGGATGACGACATCGATCCGGTCGACCGGCATGTCGAACAGCCAGCTCGCCTCGATCACCTCGAGACCCTTGTTCATCAAGGTCGCCGAGTCGACCGAAATCTTGCGGCCCATGACCCAGTTGGGATGCGCGCAGGCCTCGTCCGGCGTGACGTCGTCGAGGTCGGCGCGGCGCAGGAAGGGACCGCCGGAAGCGGTCAGCACCAGGCGGGCCTGCTGTCGCTGCCCTGCCCCGGCACCCGCCAGGCACTGGTGGATCGCGTTGTGCTCACTGTCGACCGGCAGCAGCTGCCCGCCGGACGCCCGCAGCGCGGACATCAGCAGCGGGCCGGCGCAGACAATCGCCTCCTTGTTGGCAAGCAGCAGCCGCTTGCCGGCCCGGGCCGCGGCGATGGTGGGCATCAGTCCCGCCGCCCCGACGATGGCCGCCAGCACGGTGTCGGCCGCTTCCGTCTGCGCCACGTCGACCAGCGCGGCGGCGCCGGCGCGCGCATCGCACTGCACCGAGCGCTCGCGCAGGGCACGCCTCAGGTCGGACTCGAGCCCCGGGTCGCCGATGACCACCACCTCGGGACGGAAGCGCGCCGCGAGGTCGGCCAGCTCGTCTACCCGCGATTGAGCGGTCAGCGCATGCACGCGATAGCGCTCCGGGTGCCGCGCGATTACGTCGAGCGCGCTGGTGCCGACCGAGCCTGTTGCTCCGAGCAGGGTGACGCTTTGCATCAGCCGGCCAGCTTCCAGAACAGCGCTGCCGGCGGCAGCAGCGCGAGCATCGCGTCGAGCCGATCGAAGAATCCGCCGTGACCGGGCAGCAAATGGCCGCTGTCCTTCATGCCAGCCTGTCGCTTCAGCAGGCTCTCGAAGAGGTCGCCGACGATCGACAGCGCCACCAGCAGCGCCAGCAGCGGCAGCGCGACGCCGATGCCCAGCCGGTCGAGCAGACGGCTGGAATACAGCGGCGCCTCCGGCCACAGCAGCCAGGCCGCCAGGGCAAGCACTGCCACGGCGGCCATAGCCCCCCACACACCGGCCCAGGTCTTGCCGGGGCTGATCACCGGCGCGAGCTTTGCGCGGCCGAACGCCCGTCCGCTGAAGTAGGCGGCCGTGTCGGCGAGCCAGACGATCACCAGCACCGACAGCATCGTCACCGCCCCCAGGTCCAGGAAGACCATCAGCGCGCACCACGCGGCCGATGCCAGGATCACTGCCAGCAGGGTCGACACCGCCGCCGGTACCCGCACCAGCCGGCCGGTGCGCTGCGACTGCACCAGCAGGCCGGACAACGCGACCCAGATCACGGTGGCGACTGCGACCAGCGGCGGCGTCACGATCTCGAGCAACTGGGGACGCGCCAGCAGGGTGAAGCTCAGCAAGGCGGCGATCGCCAGGCTGAAGGCGGCAGCGGTGGCAAAGCGCCAGCCCGCCAGCCTCAGCCACTCGGCCTGCGCCAGGGCAAAGGCCACCGCCATCACGATGGCGAACGCAAGGGGTGACCACAGCAGCGCCCCCAGCAGCAACGCCACCAGGACGACAGCCGTGACGACGCGCTGCTTCAGCACGCGCAGTGCCTCAGGCCGCGTCGGGCAGCGATGACTCGGCCTCGACCTGTTCCCCGGTCATGCCGAAGCGCCGCTGGCGTCCGGCATACCAGTCGAGCGCGGCATCGAGCTCGGCAGCGCCGAAGTTCGGCCACAGCACGTCGCAGAAATACAGCTCGGCATAGGCGAGCTGCCACAGCAGGAAGTTGCTGACGCGCCGCTCGCCGCCGGTGCGGATCAGCAGGTCGGGATCGGGGGCGAACGACAGGGCAAGCCGCCGCTCGATCGCCTGCTCGTCGATGCGGGGATCGGCGATGCCGGCTGCCAGCTGCTCCCGCGCAGCGCGGGCCGCCGCCTGGGCAATGTCCCAGCGGCCTCCATAGTTGGCGCAGATCGTCAGGTGCAGACGCCCGTTGCGTTCGGTGCGCCGCTCGGACTCCGCGATAAGGCGCCTTAGCTCCGGGCTGAAGGCCTGAATGTCGCCCACCACGCGCATGCGCACACCGAGTTCGTCCAGCTTGCCGACCTCCCGCTGAAGCGCCGCCATGAACAGCCGCATCAGCGTCGACACCTCGTCGGCCGGGCGCCGCCAGTTCTCGGAACTGAAAGCGAACAGCGTCAAGTACTCGATGCCGCGCTCGCCGCACGCCGCCAGCGTCGCTCGCACGGCCTCGACACCACGGTTGTGACCCGCCACCCGCGGCATGCCGGACGGTCAGCACCTCTTTTTCCTTCTCGGCGACGAGGCGGTCGATCTCACCCACGAAGCGGTCGGTCAGCTTCTGCACGGCATCCTCGGCACGACGATCGTCGTCCTCGGAAATCGTCTTGGCCTTCAGCAGTTCCTTCACGTGGTGATTGGCATCGCGCCGCAGGTTGCGGATGGCCACCTTGGCGTTCTCGCCCTCGTGCTTGACCACCTTAACAAGTTCCTTGCGGCGCTGCTCGGTCAGCGGTGGCATCGGCACGCGCACCAGATCACCGCTGGTGGCCGGGTTGAGGCCCAGGTCGGAGTCGCGGATGGCCTTCTCGACCACCGGAACCATCTTCTTCTCCCACGGCTGCACGGTGATCGTGCGGGCATCGCCGAGGCCGACCTGTGCCACCTGGGCGAGCGGCACCATCGTGCCGTAGTAGTCGACCTGGATGTGATCGAGCAGCCCCGTGTGCGCGCGGCCGGTGCGGATCTTGGACAGGTCGGCCTTGAGCGCCTCGACCGACTTCTGCATCTTCTGTTCCGTCGTCTTCTGGATCTCTGCAACGTTCATGTGGCTCTCCTTGCTTCACAAACGGCGGCCCGGCTCAGACGTGGACCAGCGTTCCCTCGTCTTCGCCCAGCACGACCCGCCTGAGCGCGCCGGGCTTGGTGATGCTGAACACCTTGATCGGAAGCTTCTGGTCGCGGCACAGCGCGAAGGCGGTGGCGTCCATGATCTGCAGGTTGCGGCCCAGGGCCTCGTCGAACGTTATGGTGGCGTAGCGCGTCGCCTGCGGGTCCTTCTTCGGATCGGCCGAATACACGCCGTCGACCTTGGTCGCCTTGAGCACGATCTGCGCCCCGACCTCCGAGCCGCGCAGCGCCGCCGCGGTGTCGGTGGTGAAGAACGGATTGCCGGTACCGGCCGCGAAGATGACGACGCGGCCTTCCTCGAGATAGCGCAGCGCCTTGGGCCGGATGTAGGGCTCGACCACCTGCTCGATGTTGAGCGCCGACTGCACGCGCGCCTCGATGCCGGCGCGGCGCATGGCGTCCTGCAGCGCCATGGCGTTCATGATGGTGGCCATCATGCCCATGTAGTCGGCCGTGGCGCGGTCCATGCCTTCGGCCCCCAGCGCCACCCCGCGGAAGATGTTGCCGCCACCGATGACGATCGCCACCTCGACGCCAAGCCCGACCACTTCGCCGATGTCGGCGACCATCGCCTCGACGGTCGGGCGGTTTATGCCGAAGGCATCCTCCCCCATCAGCGCCTCGCCCGAGAGCTTCAGCAGCACCCGGCGATAGGCTGGCTTGCGAACGTCGCTCATCTTTGCCCCGGCGATGCTCAGGCGCGGGCAGCCGCCTGCGCCGCGACCTGGGCGGCCACTTCGGCCGCGAAGTCGGACTGCTTCTTCTCGATGCCTTCGCCGACCACGTACAGCACGAAGGTGTTGACCTTCGCGCCGCGGGCCTTGAGCAGCTGCTCGATGGTCTGCTTGCCGTCCTCGGCCTTGACGAAGACCTGTCCCAGCAGTGTCACTTCCTTCAGGTACTTCTGCACCGTGCCCTCGGCGATCTTGTCGAGCATCGCTTCCGGCTTGCCGGCCTCGCGCGCCTTCTCGATGGCGATGCGACGCTCGGCCTCCAGCAGATCGGCCGACACACCGCTCGAATCGAGCGACTTCGGCTTGCTGGCCGCGATGTGCATCGCGATGTCCTTGGCCAGTTCGGCATCACCGCCCGACACGTCGGATCGCCATGTTCTCGCCGATCTTGCCCACCAGCGCGGTGCGGACCGTCTCGACGCTGCTGCCGCCCAGCGGCAGGGCCGACAGTGCCGCCACATCGGCCGGGCCGGACTTTGCCACCAGGGCCGCCAGGTCGCGGGCGAACTTGAGGAAATCCTCGTTCTTGGCGACGAAGTCGGTTTCGGAATTGACCTCGACGATCGCCCCGACCTTGCCCTCGATATGCACCGCCACGACGCCTTCCGCGGCGACGCGCGCCGCGGCCTTGCTCGCCTTGTTGCCGAGCTTGACGCGCAGGATCTCCTCGGCCTTCGCCAGGTCGCCGCCGGCTTCAGCCAGCGCCTTCTTGCACTCCATCATCGGCGCGTCGGTCTTCTCGCGCAGTTCCTTCACCATCGCTGCGGTGATTTCCGCCATTCACTGCTCCCGCTGAATCGTTGACTAGCCCGCCGCAAAAAAGGGGCTCGCGCCCCTTTTCGCCCACCCGGACGGTGCCGGACTACTGCTGCTCTTCGCTGACCTCGACGAATTCCTCGTCGCCGCCGGTCACCGCCTGCACCACGCCCTGCAGCGCGGCCGCCTTGCCCTCCAGCACCGCGTCGGCGATGCCACGGGCGTACAGACGGACTGCGCGGCTCGAGTCATCGTTGCCCGGGATCACGTAGGACACGCCCTCGGGCGAGTGGTTGGTATCGACCACGGCAACCACCGGGATGCCGAGCTTGGCCGCTTCCTGCACCGCGATCTTGTGGTAGCCGACGTCGATCACGAACATCGCATCCGGCAGGGCGTTCATGTCCTTGATGCCGCCGATCGACTTGTTGAGCTTTTCAACCTCGCGCGCGAAGTCGAGCGCTTCCTTCTTGGTCATGCGCTCGGTGCCGTTGTCGGCAATGATCTGCTCCATTTCCTTCAGGCGCTTGATCGAGACCTTGACCGTCTTGAAGTTGGTCAGCATGCCGCCGAGCCAGCGCTGGTCGACGAATGGCATGCCGGCCCGCTGCGCCTCCTCGACGATGATCTCGCGCGCCTGGCGCTTGGTACCGACCATCAGCAGCGTGCCGCGGTTGGCCGCCAGCTGGCGTACGAAACGCGTGGCGTCGTTGAACTGCTCGAGCGTGCGCTCGAGGTTGATGATGTGGATCTTGTTGCGGTGGCCGAAGATGTAGGGTGCCATCTTCGGATTCCAGAAACGGGTCTGGTGGCCGAAATGAACGCCGGCCTCCAGCATCTGACGCATGGTCACTGACATGTCTGCTTGCTCCAAGGTTGGGTCCAGCGCATTCGCCGACGCAGCCCGGAACGCGGGGTTCCGGAGTGCACCTTGGTGGCGGTGCGCGCGATTTCTGCCCTGCTTTGTGCTTGCGGCAATGGCCTCCGGCGCCGCGCCCGGCTTACTGACTGTCCAATGGACTGTCCGTCAGGTTCCGGGCGACCCGCCGGCCGCCATGCTGAGGGCTCCACATGTCTGAGGGCTCCACATGTGAGTACTCCACATGTAACCCCTCCGCATACAGGCCCGCAAGCTTTTGATTTTCAAAGCAGTATGCAGCCCGATATTATAGCCACCTCAGCCGATCCAGCTCAAGCCGCCTTCCCGAGCCTCCCATGTCCATCGTGATCAAGACTCCCGCCGACGTAGCCGGCATGCGCCTGGCCGGCCGGCTGGCCGCGGAAGTGCTCGACTACATCACGCCTTTCGTCCGGCCGGGCGTGACGACCGGCGAACTCGACCGGCTCTGTCACGAGTACATGCTGAACGTCCAGGGCTCGATCCCGGCGCCGCTGAACTACGCCCCGCCGGTCACCTACGAGTGCATGTGGCTGGGCATCGCCCAGGTCAGGCCCGGCGCCACCATCGGCGACATCGGCCACGCGATCCAGACCCATGCCGAAAAGCACGGCTACAGCGTGGTGCGCGAGTTCTGCGGCCATGGCATCGGCCGCAAGTTCCACGAAGAGCCGCAGATCCTGCACTACGGCAAGCCCGGCACGCTGGAAAGGCTGACGGCCGGCATGACGTTCACGGTCGAGCCGATGATCAATGCAGGCCGGCGCGAGATCAAGGAACTGGCCGACGGCTGGACCATCGTCACCAAGGACCACAGCCTGTCGGCGCAGTGGGAGCACACGGTGCTGGTGACGGCGAGCGGCGTCGAGGTGCTGACGCGCTCGGCCGGCACGCCGCCGCCGCCGGCCTTCGTGAATGTCGCCTGGCACGACTCGCCCGAGCCGGCCACCGCCTGATCCCATGAACGACGCCGGCTTCCAGCTGCGGGACCGCCTGCGACTGGAACGCGACGAACTGGTCGCCCGCTTCCAGGCCGGCGGACCGGTCGAGTCGCTGCTGCGCGGGCTGGCCCGCTCCACCGATGCGCTGCTGCGCGACCTGGCGCGCTCCACCGGACTGCAGCGTCACGCCGTGCTGGCGGCCGTCGGCGGCTACGGTCGCGGCGAGCTTTTTCCGCATTCCGATGTTGACGTGCTGATCCTGCTGGAAGACGAGCCGGACGAGACGCAACGCGCGACCATCGAGTCGCTGGTGGGCCTGCTGTGGGACCTGGGGGTGGCGCTGGGCCACAGCGTGCGCACGATCGTCCAGTGCCAGAACGAGGCGCGTGACGACGTCACGGTGCTGACCTCGCTGCTGGAGGCGCGCCGGATCGCCGGACCAAAGCGCCTGTACGACCGCTTCGCGCGGGCCGTTCAGGAGGTGCTGGACCGGCCCACCTACTTCCGCGCCAAGGTGCTGGAGCAGCGCCAGCGGTACATCAAGTACCACGAGTCGCCCTACAGCCTCGAGCCCAACGTGAAGGAGAGCCCGGGCGGACTGCGCGACCTGCACGTGCTGCTGTGGATCGCACGCGCGATGGGATATGGCACCCGCTGGTCGGAGCTCGCCCGTCGCGGCCTGATCACGCCGGCGGAGGCCGACCTGATCCGCACCAGTGAACGTCGCCTGAAGCAGATCCGCGCCTGGCTGCATCTGGTGACCGGCCGGCGCGAGGACCGGCTGGTGTTCGACGTGCAGTCTGCGGTGGCCGAGCGCGCCGGGTACCAGCCGACAGCGTCCCGCCGGGCCAGCGAAGTGCTGATGCAGCGCTATTACTGGTCCGCCAAGGCGGTCACCCAGATGAACACGATCGTGCTGCAGAACATCGAGCTGCGACTGTTCCACCGCGACGACGAGCCGGCGGTGGCGATCGACGAAACCTTCGTCGTCCGCAGCGAGCTGCTCGACCTGCGCGCCGCCGATGCGCTCGACGCCGACCCCAACGGCATCCTGCGCGCGTTCCTGATCATGGCGCAGCACCAGGAGCTGCGCGGAATGTCGGCGCCGCTGATGCGCGCCCTCTGGCACGCGCGGGTCCGCATCGATGCGCGCTACCGGCGCGACCCGGCCAACCGTGCCACCTTCCTCGCCATCCTGCAGCAGCCCAAGGGCGTGCTGCACGAGCTGCGGCGCATGAACCAGCTGTCGGTGCTCGGCCGCTATCTGCCGGTGTTCCGCCGCATCGTCGGGCAGATGCAGCACGACCTGTTCCATGTGTACACGGTCGACCAGCACATCCTGCAGGTGCTGCGCAACCTGCGCCGCTTCACGCTCGCCGAGCACGCCCACGAGTACCCGCTGTGCAGCCAGCTGATCACCGACTTCGAGCGGCCGTGGCTGCTCTACATCGCGGCGCTTTTCCACGACATCGCCAAGGGGCGCGGCGGCGATCACAGCACCCTCGGCGGCCGCGACGCGGTGCGCTTCTGCCGCGACCATGGGCTGTCGGCCGAGGACACCGCGCTGGTGCGCTTCCTCGTCGACCACCACCTGTCGATGTCGCAGGTGGCGCAGAAGCAGGACCTCGCCGACGAGGCGGTGCTGCGGCGCTTCGCCGATCTCGTGCGCAGCGAGCGCCGGCTGGTCGCGCTGTATCTGCTGACGGTGGCCGACATCCGCGGCACCAGCCCCAAGGTGTGGAATGCATGGAAGGGCAAGCTGCTGGAGGATCTGTTCCGCTCGACGCGGCGTCTGCTGGACGGCGGCAATGTCTCGCCGACCGCGGTGCTCGACGGCCGCAAGGACGAGGCCCTGCGCATCCTGCGGCTGTACGGCCTGGCCGACAGCGCGCGCGAGGCCCTGTGGAGCGAGCTCGACGTCGTGTACTTCCTGCGCCACAGCGCCCAGGACATCGCCTGGCACACCCGCTCGCTCTATGCGCGGGTGCATACCGACAAGCCGGTGGTGCGGGCACGGCTGGCGCGCATCGGCGAAGGCGCCGAGGTGCTGATCTACGTGAAGGACCAGAAGGATCTGTTCGCCCGCGTCTGCGGCTACTTCGACAGTCGCAACCTGAGCATCCTCGATGCTCGCATCCACACGACGCGCCACGGCTATGCGCTGGACACCTTCCTGGTGACGGACCACGGCCGCGCGCCGCACTATCGGGAACTGCTGGCGCAGGTCGAGCACGAGCTGGCCGAGTGGATCGCGCAGCGCCATGAGCTGCCGGCCCCGGCCAAGGGCCGCATGTCGCGGCAATCACGCCACTTTCCGGTTTCGCCGGAGGTCCGGCTCGCGCCGGACGAACGGGGTTCGCGCTACCTGCTGTCGGTCACGGCCACCGACCGGCTGGGACTGCTGTATTCGATCGCCCGCGTGCTGGCGCGCCACCGCCTGAACGTGCACACCGCCAAGATCCTTACGCTGGGGGAGCGGGCCGAGGACATCTTCCTCGTCTCCGGCGCGGAACTCGACCAGGCGCGCGGCCAGATCGAGATCGAGCAGGACCTGCTCGCGGCGCTCGCGCACTGAGGGCCGGCGCCGCAGCCGGCATCGCCGCGTTCAGTCGTCCGGCTGGCCCGCCAGTTCGGGAAACAGCACCTCGGTGAACCCGAAACGGGCGAAGTCACGTATGCGCATCGGGTACAGGATGCGGTGGTCGCATTCGTGCTGCACGACCCGCGCGTGGAAGCCGGTCGCCACCCGTTCGAGCGGCCGGCCCTCGAGGTCGAACCCGCGATAGCGCAGTTGTTTGTGGCGCGCGACGACCCCGCGCAGGCCCGGCACCGACAGGCAACCCTCCCAGCCTTCCTCGGTCTCCCCGGAAAGCGGCTCGAGCTCGGGATTGACGAGGATCGTCTGCGGC
>JALORV010000249.1 GCA_025458735.1 Burkholderiaceae bacterium
CACCGCTTCACCATAAAAGCAGTTTCTCACCTCAGGAAGGTTGCCCACATGAACAAGTCATTACTCGTTGCATCCCTGTTTGTCGTCGCCCTCGCGGCCTGCGGCAAGAAGGAAACGCCGCCCCCGGCGCCCGCTCCCGCCCCCGCGCCGGCCGCAGCTCCGGCACCTGCTCCGGCTCCGGCGCCCGCGCCGGCTGCCGACGCAGCCAAGCCGGCCGAAGGCACGCCAGCCGCTGGCGCGCCTGCCGCCGGCGCACCGGCCACCGGCGCCGCGCCGGTCGGTGAGTCCGGTACGTCGCCGATGCCCGGACAGGATGCCGCCAAGGCCGCCGCAGCGGCCGCGGTCGACAAGGCCAACCAGGCTGTCAAGAAGTAACAGGGCAATTGCGACAGAAAAAGGGCCGGCACTGCCGGCCCTTTTTTCATGGTGCTATCCGGCTCAGGCCTCGCGCCAGTCGAAGCCTTCGTCCTGATCCGCCACCACGACGTCGCCGGGATTCGCATCCAGCACGGCAGCCAGTGCACTCTGCGCCAGCGACGGCGCATTGTTGCTGCGTGACAGATGGGCGGCGACCACCCATTGCAGGTTGCGACGATCGAGCGCCGCCAGCAGGCCGGCAGCCTGCTCGTTGGACAGATGCCCGCGGGCACCGGCGATGCGCGCCTTCAGAAACGGCGGATAGGTGCCGGCGCGCAGCATCCGTGCATCGTGATTGCACTCGAGCACGAGCGCGTGCACGCGGTCCAGCGCGGCGAGCATGTCGTCCGTGGCCTCGCCGGCGTCGGTCAGCAGGCCCGCCCGGCGAGCGCCGTCGGTAAAGGTGAACTGCAGCGGTTCGGCCGCATCGTGCGGCACGCCGTAGGCAGTCACGGCCAGCGCGCCAATGGTGACGACCTCACCGGACGCAATGCCGGTGAAGGCGACATCGTGCTCCTCGAAGGCCGCAGCGGCCGCCGTACCGAAGCTGCAGTACACCGGCAGGCGATGGCGGCGCGCGAGAGTCGCCACGCCACCGACGTGATCGGAGTGCTCGTGGGTAACGAACACGGCATCGAGATCGGCGCAGCCGAGTCCGGCCCGCTGCAGGCGACGCTCGAGCTGCCGCAGGTTGAAGCCGTTGTCGACCAGCACACGGCTGCAGTGGCCGCCGTCGGCCGCTTCCACTACCAGGGCATTGCCACCGCTGCCCGAACCGAGACTGGCCAGTCGCAGCACGACGGCCGCGTCAGCGCAGCTGGTCCTTGAGCAGCGCGAGGATTCGATCCCCGGCCGGCGATAGCTCCGGCTTGCCTTCGCTCGACAGCACGCGCACCTGGGTGCCGGCATCGCCGGCCGAGGTGAGCTGGACGCGATACTGCGGCGGTGCAACCGCCTGCTCCTTGCCCAGCATCTTGCTGAAGAAGCCCTGCGCGTCCTTGGCCTTGGCCTCGTAATCCGGGTCGAGGTAGCGGACAAAGTAGACACCCTTGGCGCGGTCGCGGTCCTCGACGGTGAACCCGCCACGGTCGAGCGCGAGTCCGATGCGGCGCCAGGCGCGATCGAAGGGGTCGTCGATGTCGAGACGCTCGCTCTGGCCGCTGGCGTTCTTGACGATGAAGGCGCGCTCCGGCGACACCGCCGCGGCAGCGCCACCCGCAGCCGTCGCTGCCAGCGGCGGCCGGCCGGCCGTCGTCGCTGCGGTCGTCGTGGTGGTCGTCGGCTTTTCGAATCGCACCAGCAGCCGCTGCAGCATCTCGGCTTCCATCTCCGGGTCGGCCGGTCGGGGCTGCCAGGCCGTGCGGTCCTGCGCGGACGAGGTGAACACCTCGACCATGCCGCGATGGCTGATGAAGATCTCGGAGGTGCCGGCCGCCGTGCGCTCGAGGCGCGCGCGATAGCGGTCCTGCTCGCCGGTCGAGTAGACGCTACCGAGCAAGCGGCCGAGGGTCTGGCGGATGATCCCCTGGTCCAGCTTCGCGCGGTTCTCCGCCCATACGGTTTCCATCACGCCGCTCGCCGGGTCGGAGCGCTCAACGGCGAGCCCGACGCTGGGCCAGAAGTCGAGCAGGATGGGCCACGCCTTTTCGGGCGGGCGCGGCCGAAGAAGCGGTCACCGTCTGCGGCCGCTCCGGCACCGTGAAGCGCTCGTCGCGTGGCAACTGCGAAAGATCGGGCGGAACCTCCAGCGGCGCAGTCCGCGTGCGCGCGGCCTGGTAGTCGACCTTGTCGGTGAACACGCTGCCGGTCCACGTGCAGCCGGCCGCCGTGGCCACGATCGCCGCGACGGCGAACCACTGCATGACTCCGGAGGGTGACTTGCGAATGCTCATCGAGGCTCCTGCAGGGCTAGACGAGCCCTGCTTCCTTCAAGGCGGCCAGCACGACCGGCTGTGCTGCGGTCGACAGCGGCAGCAGCGGCAGCCGGATACCGCCGGGAATGCGGCCCATCGTCGACAGCGCCCACTTGACCGCGATCGGGTTGGGCTCGACGAACAGCTTCAGGTGCACTGGCAGCAGCTGGTTGTTGAGCTGGCGCGCGCGCGCCAGGTCGCCGGCCAGCGCAGCCTTCGCCATCTCGCTCATCAGCTTCGGTGCGACGTTGGCGGAAACCGAGATCACGCCGTGGCCGCCCAGCAGCATCAGCGCCAGCGCGGAGTCGTCGTTGCCGCTGTAGACGGCAAACTTCGGCGGCAGGCGCCTGAGCAGGTCGGCGGCGCGGGCCAGGTCGCCGGTGGCATCCTTGATGCCCACGATGCCCGGGACTTCCGCCAGTCGCACCGTCGTGTCGTTGGCAAGATCCGCGACCGTACGGCCCGGAACGTTGTACAGGATCATCGGCAGGTCGACCGTCTCCGCGATCTTGCGGAAGTGCCGGTACAAGCCTTCCTGCGTCGGCTTGTTGTAGTAGGGCACGACCTGCAGCGTGGCGGTGGCGCCGACTGCCCGCGCGTGCCGCGTCAGTTCGATCGCTTCATGCGTCGAGTTGCCGCCGGTGCCGGCGATCACCGGGATGTGGCCCTTGACCGCCTCCACGGCCACCCGGATCAGCTCGCCGTGCTCGTCCGGATCGACCGTCGGGGACTCCCCCGTCGTGCCCACCGCCACGATGGCATTCGTGCCCTCGGCAACGTGCCACTCGATCAGCCGTCGGTAGGCGTCGTAGTCGAGCGTGCCGTCTTCGCGCATCGGTGAAACGATGGCGACGATGCTGCCCTTGATCATGTTGGTCTGGTCTCCCTGCGCAAGCGCGGGATTCTACCGTGCGCCGCGCGCTCGACAGCCGCTCGGGCGCCCTCGCCCCGCGTTACAGCGTCAGGGCTTCGACCGGCGCGCTGGCCAGCGGTTCAAGTCGAACGGCCGCCAGGCGCTGCAGCATCGCCGGCTGCGGGGACCGGACCGCGCCGTCCTCGAACGCCAGCACGCGCAGGCTGCCGAAGGCCTCCAGCAGTTCGCGCGGACGCAGCAGGAAATCGGGGTTGCGCGGCCGGCCGAACTGCTCGTTGCCGCGCGCAAAGGTCTCGTAGAGCAGCAGGCCGCCGGGTGCCAGTGCGGCGGCAAGCCGAGGCAGCAGCGGCCGATGCAGGTAGTGCACGACCACGACCGCGTCAAATTGCGCCGCGTCGAACGGCCAGGGTGCCGACTCGAGATCGGCCAGCACGAAGTCGACATCCGTCGACCCCGCCAGCGAGGCGCCACAGGCCGGATCGACGTCGACCGCAGTGACGCGGCAGCCGCGGGCCGCCAGCCAGCGGGCGTGCCGTCCGTGTCCGCACGCGACATCAAGCACGCGCGCGCCGCGCTGCAGGCGGTCCGCAAACCGGGTCACCCACGCCGACGGCACGCTCGCCAGCGGGTTCGACCGCAGCGGTTCGCGGTCGGCCTCGTTCTCCGGCCCGCTCACTGCGGAGGCTGCCGCGGCGCCTCACGCATAGTCGAGGCCCATGGCGCCGCGCACTTCGCGCATCGTCTCCTGCGCGGCCGCACGGGCGCGGTCGCAGCCGTCGGCAACGATCGACCGCAGCAGGGCCGGATCGTCGAGGTAAGGCTGGGCCCGCTCGCGCCACGGCTGCTGCTCGGCCAGCAGTGCATCGATCACCGGCTGCTTGCAGTCGAGGCAACCGATGCCCGCGGTCCGGCAGCCCTGCGCCGCCCACTGCTGCGTGTCGACGCTGGAGTAGATCCTGTGCAGCTGCCACACCGGGCAGCGCTCGGGCTCGCCGGGATCGGTGCGCCGCACGCGCGCCGGGTCGGTCGTCATGCGGCGGACCTTGTCCGTCAGGGCCTTCGGTTCCTCGCGCATCAGGATCACGTTGCCGTAGCTCTTGGACATCTTCTGGCCATCGAGCCCGGGCAGCTTCGGCGTCTCGGTGAGCTTCGCATCGGGCTCGACCAGGATCACGCGGCGCGACCCTTCGAGATAGCCGAAGGCGCGCTCGCGATCCCCCATGGACATGCTTTGCGCCTGCGACAGCAGGGCGCGCGCCTGCTCAAGCGCTTCGTCGTCGCCCTGCTCCTGGTAGCGGGTGCGCAGATCGTGATACAGCTTGGCACGCTTGGACCCCAGCTTCTTCACCGCCTGCTTCGCCTTGTCCTCGAAGCCGGGCTCGCGCCCGAACAGGTTGTTGAAGCGGCGCGCGATCTCGCGCGTCATCTCGATGTGCGGCACCTGGTCCTCGCCGACCGGCACCATGGTCGCGCGATAGATCAGGATGTCGGCCGCCTGCATCAGTGGGTAGCCGAGGAAGCCGTAGGTGGCGAGGTCGCGGTCGCTGATCTTCTCGATCTGGTCCTTGTAGGTCGGCACGCGTTCGAGCCAGCCCAGCGGCGTCGACATCGACAGCAGCAGGAACAGCTCCGCGTGTTCGGGCACGCGCGACTGGATGAAGACGGTCGCCTTGCTCGGGTCGAGCCCGGCAGCGAACCAGTCGATGACCATGTCCCACACGCTGGCTTCCAGCACCTCCGGCGTTTCGTAGTGAGTGGTCAGCGCATGCCAGTCGGCCACGAAGAAGAAGCACGGATGCTCGTCCTGCAGGCGCACCCAGTTCTTGAGTGCCCCGTGATAGTGGCCGATGTGCAGCGCACCGGTGGGGCGCATGCCGGAAAGGACGCGGTCTGGAAACATGGGAAATCGTAGAACGGCTTCAGGAAGAAGCCGAGGGTATTGGTAGCCAGCAGGAAAATCAGGATGAAGAAGCCGTAAGGCTCGACCCGCGACAGTGCCAGCGCGAGCGAATGCGGCAGCAGGCCGACCAGGATGCGACCGCCGTCGAGCGGCGGCAGCGGCAGCAGGTTCAGCGCCATCAGGCCGATGTTGACGAACACACCGGCCTTGGCCATTTCGATGAAGAACTCCTCCTGGAAGCCGGCGCTGAGCAGCAGCCGCAGCACCAGCGCCCAGGCAATCGCCATCAGCAGGTTGACGCCGGGCCCCGCCGCCGCCACCCAGATCATGTCGCGCTTGGGATGCCGCAGGTTGGCAAAGTTCACCGGTACCGGCTTGGCCCAGCCGAACAGGAAACCCGCG
>JALORV010000250.1 GCA_025458735.1 Burkholderiaceae bacterium
GATCGTCAACAAGCGCTCGATGGCCTCCGGCTACGCCGGGCTCGACAACGAGCTGTTCTACATGCCGAAGACGATGATGGTGTTCGGCGATGCCAAGAAAGTGGTCGAGGAAATGAGCAAGGCCGTCGGCTGAGCTTCGGCTGGGCGTCGGCCGGCGCAACGCGGGTGCCGCTCGCGCTGCTGAACCTTGCTTCTCGCGGCGACGGCGGCAGCGGTCGCCGTAACACTTCGTTACGACTCTCACACGCTGCGACCTGTGCGCCTTGACGCGGCACAAGCGCGCGCCTGCCACCGCTCCTACTGTGTGTTCATCGACACCCGAGGAGGTTGTGATGACACGAATGACAGAACGGCGGCGGACGATGGTGAGCGTGAGCCTGGCGCTGGCGACGACGGCCCTTGCGGTCGGCACGGCGCTGGCGCACGGTGGCTACGGGCCGGGCCCGCGAGCGGGTTGTGCCGGTGGCGAGCCGCCGGCTTGCGCCCAGGGCGGCGCGCCGAGCTGCGGCGCCGGCATGGGCTGTGGCGCGGGACACGGGGCAGGCATGCGGCATGGCATGGGTCCCGGCATGCAGCAGGGCATGGGCGCCGGTCAGCGGCACGGCATGGCGGGCCACGGCCCCGGCCCCGGCCGCACGTCGGCGCTGCTGACGGACGAGGAGCGCACGGCCCACCGCGCCAAGATGCAGAGCCTCGCGTCGGTCGATGAGTGCCGGGCCTACGTCGCGGAGTTCAGCCAGCAGCTGCAGGCGAAGGCCAGGGACCAGGGCATGACGGTCGGCGGTCCGAATGCGGCGATGTGCGATCGCATGCAGGCGCACGGTCGCTTCAAGCCGTAAGTCCGATCCGGCGCAGGCGGCGCCGGAGTGGCGACCGTCTGCTGTCAGTTCCGGCGCTGCGGCGGAGCTCAGCCCGCCGCAGGCTGCGCGACGAAGATATCGACGCGGCGGTTGGCGGCGCGTCCGGCTTCGGTGGCGTTGTCGGCGACCGGTTCGCGCGCTCCGCGGCCGTCGATGGCGATGCGCTGGGCGCTGACGCCGCGCGCGACGAGATAGCTGCGCGTGGCCGAGGCGCGGTTGACCGACAGCGGATCGTTGATCGCGTCGCTGCCGGTGCTGTCGGTGTGGCCGACGATGCGCACCGTCGTGCCCGGATGCTCGTTCAGAGTTTGCGCAAACCGGTCGAGGATCGGCTGGAAGTTCGGCTTGATGTCGGCGCGGCCGACGTCGAACGAGATGTCGCTCGGCACTTCGAGCTTGAGCTGGTTGTCGGGCGTCTGCGTGACCTTGACGCCAGTGCCCTGGGTGGCCTGCTGCATCTCGCGGCGCTGCTTTTCCATCTGGCTCGACCAGATGTAGCCGCCGAGCGCGCCGATGGCGGCACCCGCCACCGCACCGTGCGTGCGGTTGCTCGAGTGCGCCATGGCGCCGATGGCGGCACCCGCGGCCGCGCCGATGCCGGTGTCGCGGCCGGTGCTGGGTTCGTAGGATGCGCAGCTCGCCAGTGTGGCGGCGGCTGCGAGGCTGGCAATGAGTCGGATGGTCATCGTGAAACGGCGCGCGGGCCGGCAGTGATCGTTGGGAGGATGTTAGCGAAGCCTCCTGCTTCAACGCGCGGGACCGGCTGCTGGTTTACCCCGCCAGCCACTGCACCAGCAGCGGCGCCAGCCAGGGCGCCAGCAGTGCCGTGATCAGCGCCGTCAGGCCCATCGCGAGGCCGGCGAAGGCGCCCATCTGTTCGCTCACCTGGAAGGCGCGTGCGGTGCCGATGCCGTGCGCAGCGACGCCGACCGCGAAACCGCGCGCGGCGTGCGACCCGATGCGCAGCGCGTTGAGCAGCGGCCGCGCGATGATGGCTCCCGTCATGCCGGTCAGTATCACGAACACGGCCGTCAGCGACGGCAGGCCGCCGATCTTCTCCGCAATGCCCATGGCGATCGGCGTCGTCACCGACTTCGGTGCCAGCGACAGCAGTGTCTCGCGCGAGGCGCCGAGCGCCCAGGCGATGCTGACCGCGGAGACGATCGCCGTCACCACGCCGGCCAGCAGTCCGAGCGTGAGCGGCACGGCGAGCCGGACCAGTCGGGCGCGCTGGTCGTACAGCGGTACGGCCAGTGCGACGGTGGCCGGGCCCAGCAGGAAGTGCACGAACTGGGCGCCGTCGAAGTAGGTGGCATACGGCGTTCCGGTCAGCGCCAGCAGCGCGACCAGCAGCGCCACTGCGATCGCGACCGGATTGGCCAGCGGGTTCATGCCGCTGCGTTCGTAAATGCGATAGGCGATCAGGTAAGCCAGCAGCGTCGCTGTCAGGCCGAGCAGCGGCGTGGCAGCGAGGTAGACCCAGAGCGCGTCAATGTCCGGCGTCATGGCGCTTGCTGGCCGGGGCATCGTCGCCGACGGAGTGTCCGAGGCGGCGTGCGGTCCACGTCACCACCCATGCCGTCACCGCGATGGCGAGCGCCGTGCTGGCGACCAGCGCAACGACGATCGGCAGCCACTCGCGGCCGATGCGCGCCATGTGCAGCATCACGCCGACGCCGGCCGGGACGAACAGCAGCGACAGGTGCTTGAGCAGTTCGAGCGAGGTCGGGCGCAGGCGCTCCACGGTTGCCGGACGCGCGAGCAGCAACGCCAGCAGCAGGATCATGCCGAGCACCGGGCCGGGCACCGGCAGTTTGAGCGCGTAGCTCAGGACCTCGCCGATGGTCTGGAACACCAGCAGCGCGGCGAGCGTTTCCAGCATCGAGTCAGCGCGCGGCCGGCTGCGCGGCAAGCCGCTCGTCCAGCCATTCGATCCAGTGCATGACGCGGGTGTCGGTGCCGCTTTGCAGGTGCGTGATGCAGCCGATGTTGGCCGACAGGATGGCGTCGGGCTGCGGCGCCTGCAGGTGGCCGAGCCGGCGGTCGCGCAGCTGGATCGAAAGCTCGGGCTGCAGCACCGAATAGGTGCCGGCCGAACCGCAGCAGAAGTGGCCTTCGCCGACCGGTGCCACCGTCGCGCCGAGCGAGCCGAGCAGCGCCTCGACGGTGCCCTTGATCCGCAGTCCGTGCTGCAACGTGCACGGGGAGTGGAACACGACCTTGCCGGCCGCCACCGCACCGAGCCTGCGCTTCAGCTCATCGCCCAGCGCCGGCAGGATCTCCGCCACGTCGCGCGTCAGTTCGCTGATGCGCTGTGCCTTCGCGCCGTAGGCCGGGTCGCGCGCCAGCAGGTGGCCGTATTCCTTCACCTGCTGGCCGCAGCCGCTGGCGTTCATGATCGCCTCGGCTCCGCCTTCGACCAGCGGCCACCACGCATCGATGTTGCGGCGGGCGTCGTCGAGGCCGCCGTCATGGTCGTTCAGGTGATAGCGGATCGCGCCGCAGCAGCCGGCACCGGCGGGGCGCACCACCTCGATGCCGAGTGCGTCGAGCACGCGCGCCGTCGAGGTGTTGATGTTGGGCGCCATCGCCCGCGCATGCTGCCGCGCCGGATAGTTGCCGGCAGCGCGCGCCGCGGGCACCTTGGCCTGCAGCGAGGCCGGCAGCAGCGGACGCACCATCTGGCCGAGCTTCATCGCCGGTCCGAACAGCGGGCTGGTGAGTCCGGTCTTCAGCACGCCGCGCGCGATGCGCTGGCCGAGCGGCCGCTCGACGCGTTCGTCGACCAGCTTGCGGCCGATGTCCACCAGCCGGCCGTACTGCACGCCCGACGGGCAGGTCGTTTCGCAGCTGCGGCAGGTGAGGCAGCGGTCGAGGTGCAGCTGCGTCTTGGTAGTGACCGCGTCGCCTTCCAGCATCTGCTTCATCAGGTAGATGCGGCCGCGCGGCCCGTCGAGCTCATCGCCGAGCAACTGGTAGGTCGGGCAGGTGGCCGTGCAGAAGCCGCAGTGCACGCACTTGCGCAGAATGGCGTCGGCCTCCTGCCCGTCGGGCGTGTCGCGGATCCAGTCGGCAAGCTTGGTCTGCATCGTTACGCCGGCAACAGCCGCCCCGGGTTGAAGATGCCGGAAGGATCGAACTCGGCCTTCAGGCGTGTGCTGATGCGCGCAAGGCCGGGCTCGAGCGGCTGGAACGCCGGCAGGCCGCCGTTGCCGCCGCGGAAGCGCGTCGCATGGCCGCCCAGCTGCCG
>JALORV010000251.1 GCA_025458735.1 Burkholderiaceae bacterium
GGCCGAGGCGGTGAATGCGCGCGGTGTGCGTGCCGCGGTGGCGCGTTCCCAGGGTCGCCTCCAGCCGGTCGTGTGCCTGCTCTCCACCTCGCTGCTGGCTTCGCTCGACGAGCATCTGGCCGGCGGGGGGGCCGCGGTGCATCGCTGGCTCGACGCGATGGGTGCCGTGCCGGTCGACTTCGATGACCCGCTGGCGTTTCGCAACATCAATACGAACGATGCGTTGCAGGCGGGCCGGCGATGAGCGGCGAACTCGACGTCGCGGAGGCCCTGCAGCAGATGGCGCAGGACATCACGCCGGTGGCGGAGCGCGAGCGCATTGCGCTCGCGGCGGCTGCAGGCCGGGTGCTGGCGCGCGATGTCACCAGCATGCTCGACGTGCCGGCCTTCGACAATGCGGCGATGGATGGCTACGCAATCCACAGCGCGGACGGTGGCGCGGGGGCCGTGCTGCGTGAAGTCGGGCGGGCGCTGGCCGGTCATCCCTACCCGGCCGCGCTCGGCGCCGGTGAAACCGTTCGCATCATGACCGGCGCCGCGCTGCCCGCCGGCGCCGATGCGGTGGTGATGCTGGAGGACGTCACGGTGGACGACGGCCGCGTGCGCTTTGCCACGCCACCGTCACCGGGTCTCAATGTCCGGCCGCGCGGCGAGCACCTGCGGGCGGGCAGCGTCGCGCTGGCGCTGGGTCGCCGACTGCGCAGCCATGACCTCGGACTGCTGGCGGTGGCCGGCTGCGCAGAGGTCGAGGTATTGCGCCGGCTGCGGGTCGGCGTGCTGTCGACCGGCGACGAACTGCACGACCCGCCGCAAGCACGGGCTGGTGCCGGCCAGTACGACGGCAACCGGCCGATGCTGCTCGCGACACTGGCGCGCGTGGGTCATGCGGTGCAGGACCTCGGCATCGTTGCCGACGACAGTGCGGCGCTGGCCGCAGCCCTGCAGCGGGCCGCACAGCTGGAGCTCGACGTCGTGGTGTCGAGCGGCGGCGTGGCCCAGGGCGATGCCGATGTCGTGCGCCGCCTGCCGGAGCTGCGTTTCATCCCGCTGGCGCTGCGACCGGGCCGGGGAATCGTGCGCGGCGTCGTCGCAGCCGGTAACAGGTCGCTCGAGTTCTATGGCCTGCCGGGCAACAGCGTGGCGGCTTTCGTGATGGCGCAGCTGATCGTGCTGCCCCTGCTCGGCCTGCGGTCCGGCGCCGGACTCGAAGCGCCGCACCGCTTGCCGCTGCCGCTGGCCGTCGAGGCCCGCACGCGCGCCGGCCGCATCGACTGGCGGCGAGGACGCTTCCTGCAGCGCTACGGGTCGCTCGCCGTGGAGCCGTTGCCGCAGCAGGGCTCGTCGATGCTGCGCACGCTGTCGGATGCCGATGTGCTGGTGGCCATCGGCCCGCAGCCGGTGACGGCCGCCGGTGACCTGGTCGACGTCATCCCGCTGGCGGCCTTGCCCTGAGCGCGACGCCCGGCGCGCCTGCGCGAGACTGGCCCCGCGCGCGCCGGCGCGCGGCCTAGAAGCGCTTCATCAGCCGCAGCAGCCGCTCGACGTGCGGTCGATACGGCGGCATGAACAGGCTCATGCCATTGAGCGCCGACTGCCGGAACACCGGCGTCAGCTTGCTGAAGGTGTCGAAACCCCACTGGCCGTGATAGTGGCCCATGCCGGACGGGCCGACTCCGCCGAAAGGCAGATCCTCCTGGGCCACGTGCATCAGCGTCTCGTTGACACACACTCCGCCCGCATGCGTCTGCTGCAGCGCCTGTCGCACGCGCGCGTGATCGTTGTCGAACCAGTAGAGCGCCAGCGGACGCGGCTGCGCATTGACGAAGGCCAGCGCCTCGTCGACCGTGTCGTAGCCGATGACGGGAAGCAGCGGACCGAAGATCTCCTCGCGCATGATGTCGAGCTCGCGCGCCGGATTGATCACGAGCGCCGGCGCGAGGCGATGCGCCTCGTCGATGCGCGCGGGTCCGTCGAACAGCGTGTGCACGGCCGCACCGGCCGTGTCGGCCTGCTCGAGATAGCCGAGCAGGCGTCCATAGTGCCGCTGGTTGATGATGCTGCAGTAATCTGGATCGGCAAGCCCGCGCGGGTACATGCGCCGCGCCTGCGCCGCCGCGGCTTCGACCAGGGCAGGCACCTGGGTCCGGGGCACCAGCAGGTAGTCCGGTGCAATGCAGGTCTGTCCGGCGTTGAGCAGCTTGCCGGCGAGGATGCGCTCGGCGGCGCGGGCGATCGGGTAACCCGGCGCCACCACCGCCGGCGACTTGCCCCCGAGTTCCAGGGTGACCGGCGTCAGGTTCTGCGCCGCAGCGCCCATGACCTGTCGGCCGACGCCGGTCGACCCGGTGAACAGCAGGTGGTCGAACGGCAATGCCGAGAACTGTGCCGCCACGTCCGGCCCGCCGGTGATGATCGCCAGTTCGGTCGGGTCGAAGCGGCGGGCGACCAGATCGGCGAACAGCTGCGAGAAACGCGGCGTGGCCTCCGACATCTTGACCATGGCCCGGTTGCCTGCCGCCAGCGCGCCGGCCAGCGGCCCCACCGCCAGATAAAGCGGATAGTTCCACGGGACGATGATGCCGACGACGCCGAGCGGACGCGGCATCACGTGGGCGCGTGCCGGCAGGAACCACTTCGAGACCCCGGCGCTGCGCGGCTTCATCCAGCGACGACCCTGTCGCAGCGCGCCGCGCAGTTCAGCCAGGCTGGGAAAGACCTCCGCAATCTGGGTCTCCAGCCGCGGCCGGCCGCCGAAGTCGGCATCGATCGCGTCTTCGATGGCGCGCTCCTGCTCGACGATCAGCGAACTCAGCCGCTGCAGCCGGTCGCGCCGGATCTCCCATGGCGGAAACGGCGCCGCGTCGTAACTGGCGCGCTGCCGCTCGAAACTGCCATGCAGGATGGACGGGCTGTCGCTGGGCTTCATCATGTGCCTGTCGGGTTTCCGGGCCGGCGGTGCCAGTGCTCCGGCAGTCCAAATGGAAGCTTACTGCCGCAGCGTCGAGGCTGTGCTCCAATTCCGACGCATCGGGAGAGCGGGCATGTCCAGTACTCACAGTGCGTTCGGCATCGTCGTCATGCTGGCGGTGGCGTGGCTGCTGTCGGAGCGGCGGCAGGCCGTGCCCTGGCGGCTGGTCGGCAGCGGTCTGCTGCTGGCCGCACTGATGGCGCTGGCGCTGCTGAGGTTTCCGCCGCTGGCGGCTGCGCTGGCGAGCCTCAACGCCGCCGTGGCCATCATCGAGCAGGCAATGCTG
>JALORV010000252.1 GCA_025458735.1 Burkholderiaceae bacterium
TCGTCGTGGGACCCGGAGGTGCCGAACTCCGTGCGCGAGGCGCTGGGCATCACGCCCGAGATGCTGCAGGCGATGGCCGATGCGGCCAAGGCCAAGGCGCGCGGCTGAGGCAGCTCGCGCCGCGGTCACCCGCTGCACGCAGCCAGCAGCCGCAATTCCTCGTCGATGCGTGCGCTCCAGTACGGCATCGCCAGCGACTGCGAAAGCGCGCGCGCTGCGCCCAGGTGCTGCAAGGCGTACTCGTACGCTCCGGCGCTGCGCTCGAGCTGGCCCAGCGCCAGCAGCACCTTGGCCTGCAGCGGGCGCATGCGGCGCTCGGTCGCGATCGACAGCGCTTCCGACAGGAATCGACGTGCCGCCTCGCGCGCGCCGGCACCGCACTGCAGTTCCACCAGCCCGCTGATCCAGAACGCGTTGGCTGCGTGCCCGGGTTCATGCCTCTCGGCGGCCGTGCGCGCCGCATCGGCTGCGATACGGCGGGCATCCTCGAGGCGACCACCCAGCAGGTAGGCCTCAGCGCACAGGGCTGCCGCGAAGGCCTCGCCGGAACGCAATCCGCGTGTGGCGCAGGCGGCGATGACCTCCTCGATCAAGCCGGTGCCCCGCTCGAGCTGGCCTGCGCGCACCAGTGCGCCGGCCAGCGGCCAGCCGATGCTGGCGGACCACTGCAGCACCGTGTGGTCGCGCATGCCGGGCAAGGCCATCGCGCGCTCGCCGAATTCGATGGCCCGATCGAAATCGCCGCGCAGACAGTGCAGGTAGGTGAATGCGTGCAGCGCAGCGATCAGCAGGATCGTGTCGCCACTGGCCTGCGCGGTCACGTACGCCTGCTTCGCGAAATCGGCTCCTTCATCGAAGCGGCCCAGTTCGCTCAGTGCCCAGATCGACCAGCCGCGGCTGGTCACGGCGTAGTAGGTGTCGTATCGCGATGCGCCCGGATCGATGCGCAAACGTTCGACGTTGTGCCCGAAGGCGGCCACAGCCGCTTCATGATTGCCACGGGTGTTCTCGATCTGGCCGAGAAAGAAGCGGGCGGCCACGCTCAGCTCCTCGCGTCCGCTGGCGCGTGCGAGTTCGAGACTGCGCATGGCGTGATCGAAAGCCTGGTCGTTATCGCCACGCGCGATCCACAAGAAGTGGGCCAGGCAACTCTGTGCGCGTGCCTGGGACGCCGTATCGTCGGACGCCGATGCGAGCACCTCGGCTTGTGCGAGCACACCTTGCAGTTGCGCATAGCGGCCGATCGGCAGCAGCGCATCGTGCAACCTGAAGAGCAGGCGCAGCCGGTCCTTGCGCGCTGCGGCATCGTCGTTCAGGCGTGCGTTGGCCTGCAGCGCGCGGTCGAACAGCACTGCCGCCTCATCGAAGGCCGCGGACGAGGCGGCGCGTTGGCCGGCGCGCGTGAGGCAATCCGCCGCCTTGCCCCAGACTTCGGCGGCAAACCAGTGTTCGCCCAGGCGATCCAGGTGCTCTTCGATGCGATCGGCATACAGCCGCTCGATCGCTTGCGCCACCTGGGCGTGACGCAGGCTGCGCTGGCTGCGCAGCAGGCTGCTATAGGCGGTGTCGCGCACCAGCGCGTGCTTGAAGCTGTACACGGCCTCGGCGGCGCCGCCGCGGCGGAACACGAGCTCGGCACGCACCAGATCCTGGACCGCCTCGTCCAGCCGCTGGGCCGACATCTGCGGCAGCACTGCGGCCAGCAGGCGCAGCGGGAACTCGCGGCCGATCACGGCGCCGGCCTGTGCCACCTCTTTGGCCGGTGCCAGACGGTCCAGCCGCGCCATCAATGAATCCTGCAGCGTCGAAGGAATGGCCAGCGGCGGCAGCGGGCCGTCCAGCTCGTAGCCGGCTTCCGTCTCGCGCAGCAGTCCCGATTCGAGGACGGTCTTGGTCAGCTCCTCGACGAACAGCGCGATGCCATCGGTCTTGCGCACGATTTCCTCGACCACTGCCGCGGGCAGCGGCTTGCCGTGGGCCACCGCGCCGATCAGCGCCGCGCATTGGCGCTGGCCCAGACGGTTCAGCGCCAGCCGCGTCAGCTGCGCGGGGTTGCCCCAGCTCGGCGCGTATTCGGGGCGGCAGGTGACCAGGATCAGCACGCGCGCCTCGCGCAGCCGTTCGATCGCCTGGCCCAGCAGTTCCTCGGTGGTGGGGTCGATCCAGTGCGCGTCCTCCAGCAGCAGCAGCACCGGCTGCCGATCCGCCAGACCTGCCACGCCGTCGATCAGCGCGCTCAGCGTCGCGGCCTTCTCCTGCTGCGGCGATTGGCCTGCAGGCAGGCGGCCGCCGTCGGGCAGGCCGAGCAGCTTCTGCAGCCGTGCGACCTCGATCGGGCCCAGATCCGTAGGCGCCAGCGCAGCCGCGAGCTTGGCCGCGCGGGCAGGCGCATCGTCGGCAGCGGAGAACTGCGCCGCGCGCGCGAGTTGCTGCGCTGCTGGATACAACGCGGTGCTGATCGCGAACGGCGAGCACTGCCAGACCAGTACCGTGCTCGGCCCGTCCGACACCTGCTCGCGCAGCGCCTGGCCGATGCGCGACTTGCCGATTCCGGCCTCACCGGAGAGCAGCACGACCTGGCCTTCTCCGTCGCAGGCCATCGACCAGCGTTCCATCAGCAACGACAGCTCGCTGTCGCGCCCGACCAGCCGCGTCAACCCTTGCGCATGCTGTGCCTCGAAGCGCGTGGCGACAGTCCGTTCCCCAAGCACGCGCCACGCGCGGACGGGTGTCGCAAAACCCTTGAGTTCCAGCCCGGGCAGCGGCGCCAGCTCGAAGGCCGCGCCCAGCAGGTGCCGAGTTTCGTCGGAGACCACAATCTCGCCTGGTTGCGCCACAGACTGCAGGCGGGCTGCGAGATTAGGCGTCTCGCCACTCGCCGAACGCTCTGCCGCCGGCGTGCCACTGCCGATGTCGCTGACCACCACCAGACCAGTGGCGATGCCGATGCGTGTGCGCAGCGTCCGCCCTTCCGGTGTGCCGATCCGCGCGATGGTGTCGAGCACCGCCAGGCCCGCTCGCACGGCGCGCAGCGCGTCGTCTTCGTGGGCCTTTGGATAGCCGAAGTAGACCAGCACGCCGTCACCGAGCAACTGCGCCACGTGTCCGGCGTAGGGCGCCACCGCGTCGGCCACTGCTTGGTGGTAGCTGGCGACCAGCTGCTGCAGGTCTTCGGGGTCGAGCTGCGTGGCCAGCTGTGTCGACCCGACGAGGTCGCAGAACATCACGCTGAGCTGGCGGCGCTCCGCAGCGGCTCGCGCTGTCGCGCCGGTCGGCGATGGCCTTCAACAGCCGTTTGCGGTGGCCCAGCGCGGCGACGCCGAGTTCGCGCAGGTCGGCATCGGACAAGTCGGTCAGCTGGTCGAACTCGATGGCCTGCGACTCAAAGTCTGCCGCGTACTGCGGCAGTCCGAGGTCCGACAGCCACTGACCCAAGTCGCTCATCGCCGAGGGTGGGGTTTGTCGGCGGCCCGCGCCGCCACGCAGCAGGGCCACAGCGGCCCTGCTGAGGTGATCATGCCCGAAATCGGGAGCGCTGGGCCTGCGGCTTGCAGACGCCGCCCGGGCGGCGTCAATCCACTTTGGCCCCCGACGCCTTCACCACCTGCTGCCACTTGCGCGTCTCGGCGGCGATGAAGTCGCCCAGCTGCCTGGGCGTGCCGCCCACCGGCGTGGCGCCCAGCTTGGCGAAACGCTCGGCCACTTCGGGCTTCTTCAGGATGCGGTCGACCTCGGCCGAGAGCCTGTCGATGATCGGCTGCGGCGTGCCCGCCGGGGCCACCAGCACGAACCAGGCCTCGGCCTCGTAGCCGGGCAGCACGCTGGCGATCGGCGGCACGCCCGGCAACTGGGGCACGGGCTGCGCCGAGGTGACGCCCAGGGCCACCAGCTTGCCCGACTGGATCAGCGGCAGCGCCGACGGCATGTTGTCGATCGACATCTGCAC
>JALORV010000009.1 GCA_025458735.1 Burkholderiaceae bacterium
GGAGTCGGTGGCCGACCAGGCCGTGTCGAGCATGAAGGAGTGGCTCGAGGCGCCGCACAGCCTGCAGAACATCATCCTCGTGGGCGGTGGCGCGTTCCTGTTCCGCAAGGCGGTGAAGGCGGCGTTCCCTCGGCACCGGATCCACGAGGTCAAGGAGCCCATGTTCGCCAACGTGCGCGGGTTCCAGTTGGCGGGGCAGAACTATGCCCGCAGCGTGATGGCGGGAGAGCGCGACCGCGTGGCCGCGGAGCCTGGAGGTGCGGCATGACCAACGGTCCACTGCCCAAGGAGCCGCTTCCGATCCGCTTGGTCTTCAAGCTGGAGCGCGCTGAGCATCCGCGCCTGTACGACGAACTGATCCGCTTCCGCAAGGGTGCCAAGCGGGTGAATCGGCTGCGCCTGCTTGCCTACGACGGCTTGCTTGCACAAAGTGGTCTGCTGGGCCACGACGGCCTGGCCGCTCGCGGCCGGGGCGGTGGTGCCGAGCAGGAGGAGGGCGCCAGTGCGGTCACGAACGAACTGTTCGCGCCCGCCATCGAAGGCTGAGGAAGCGCATGAAGCCGCAGCAATTGGTCAAAGGGGTCACTCTATCAATGCGGCGTCGAGGTAATCGCCGAGCATCCGCCAGGCCTCCCGCTTCTCGTTGGAGAACTCGTGCCTTCCGTATATTCGGCCGAGCTTCCCGCCCACGACATGGTTGAGGCAGCGCTCACGGACGTGCTCGGGGACACCGAGTGACTGCATGATGGTCGATCCAGTTCTGCGGAGGTCATGCGCGGTCCATTCCCCGCCGGGCAAAACAAGCGCATTGTCGTTGCGTCGATTCTTCAGCCGCGTGCGTCCCTTGAACTGGAACTGCCGATCGCCAATCTGCTTAGATATCGACTTGGGACTTATCGCCGTGAGCGGATCGCGACCCGGAAAGCACCAGGAGCTGCCCGAGGTGATGGCATGCAGTGATTTGAACTGCCGCAGCGAAAAGTCGGACAAGAACACCATCCATTCGACTCTGGTCTTGGTGTTTGCTCTGGGCACGAGCCACTCGCCCGTCTGCAAATTGACGTCTTCCCATCGTGCCGAAGAGAGTTCCCCGACCCTGCAGCACGTTGAAAGCATGATCCAGATCGCCAACTGCGTCTCCATGCACAGCGGACGAACCGCGGTGCGTCTGTCGCGCGCGCTTTCATATATGCACCTCGCCCTGGTAAAGCTGTCTCGTAGAGCGCGAATCTCGTCCCGAGACAGGATGCGGTCGCGCTCATTGGCTAGGTCATAGTCGGTCTGCACCACCTGCTTTGCCTCGACCAACTCGGCAGGGTTTCCCTCAACCAATAGTGGCCGCCACGGCTTGCGCTTCTCGGCCCACCGGAAGAGCTGGCGCAGGTCGGCCAGCATGAGGACAGCGGTCCGGCTCCGGCCCCGCGAACGGCCAACCCTGCGCAACAGGTCCCTGATGTCTGACTCGGTCACCTCTCTGACTGGCTTGGCGCCGATCACTGGCAAGACGTCCTTCCCGAATGACCTGAGCAATTCGGCATTACCGTCGGCTCTGGTGACACCGTCGGCAAGCCACGCCTCGAACATCGCCTTGACGGAAAGATTCTCTGACTTGCGGCGTTCGGCCTCCGCGTTGACTTCAGCAAGTTCCTGGGCCTGCTCGGCCTCGCGCGCGAACTGAGCGAGGCGCGGGTCATCGCCAGCAGCGATGCGCTGACGCTCGTCGTTCGCGCGGCAGCGCGCTGCCGCCAAGCCGACCGCATCCACATCGCCCAAAGACATCTTCTTGCGTCGTTGGCCGTGCGAATAGATGAATTGCCAAGTCTTTTTGCCGCTCGGCAGCACGCGCAGAAACAGTCCGCCGCCGTCGCTGACCAAGTACTCTTTGGTCGCAGGCTTGGCGGCCTGGATTGCCTTCACACTCAGCAGTGATCGCGCCACTCGCGTACTCCAAGCAGGCCCGGAAAGCCGTGCGGCTGTGGTCGAGCCGCTACCCCTTGGCAAACAGATAAAGTCTACGGGATAGTGACCGGTCTGGGAACAGTTCTGGGAACAATTGGCGCGCGTTGCAGCGAATCGACGTGAGACGGTTTGAATCGATTGGAAGTAAAAAAATATATATATGACAACAACTTACGATGATGCAGGACGTCCAGTGCCGTCTCATGCGGTCGCACCAGAATGGGGCAAAAAACTGGCTACGAACCAAGGGGTCGTGGGTTCGAATCCTGCCAGCCGCACCAATCAGATCAACGGGTCAGTCCTCGCCAAGGGGCTGACCCGTTTGCTTTCGAACATGCGGGACTCTGCCCGGGTGGCCAGCAGCCTTGCTCCGCATGACTGGTCGGGCCGGTCCACCCTATCGGCGGCCTTACGCCCGGATCACATCTGTCGCGCGCGCAGCCGCACCGGCACGCGGCGCCAGCCACCGAGCGGGTAGGTTTCGCGCTCGGGTGCCGCATCGGGCGCGGGGTCGATGCCGGGTGTGGCCTGCAGCAGCGCCTGCACTGCGACGACGAGCTCCATCGTGGCCAGCGGCCGCCCCGGGCAGGCGTGGATGCCGACGCCGTAGACCAGGTTGTGCGGCGCGTGCTGCTCGGGCCGGTAGGCCTGCGGGTTGCCGAAGACGGCCTCGTCGCGGTTGGCCGAGGTCCAGTTGAGGTAGACGCGGCCGCCGGCGGCAAGCTCGTGGTCGCCGATGCGCACGGTCGACGTCGTCACGCGCCGGTTGACGAGGAAGGGGTCGTCGATGCGCAGCATCTCGTCGATCGCGGCCGCGGTTCGCGCCGGGTGCGAGCGCAGATCCTGCTGCACTTCGGGGTGGTCCGCCAGGAAGTGCACGACGACGCCGAGCGCGGCGGCCATCGAAGCGAGGTCGCCTGCCGTCCAGTTGCGCAGGATGGACACGATGTCGCCCTCTTCCAGCGGTGCCCCGGCGAAGGTGGCGGCGAGCAGCTCGGTCGTCGGGTCGGCCGGCGCGGCCGCGCCCAGGCGGCGGCGCCGCCGCACCTGCGCGCGCACGATCTCGTCGAACGCCGCGGCGACCGCGGTGGTGCGCTCGGGGTCGCCGCTGCGTGTGGCGGCATGGTTGTCGGCCATCCAGGCCAGCAACTCGTCCTCGATGCCTTGCCAGCCCAGCCATGCGGTCTGGGCGCGCACGGCAAAGGGGTAGCCGATCGCGCCCACCGCGTCGATGCTGGCGTCGCGCGGCAGCGCGCCGACGATGGCCTCGGCGACCTCGCGCACGCGCGGCTCGAGCGCGGCCATGCGGGCGGGCGCGAAGAAGGGGTCGATGAGGGCGCGCCACGCCGCATGCTCGGGTGGGTCGATCGCGTTGGGCACCGCGCGCCGCGCCGATGCGGCCGACGAGAAGACGGCCGGGTCGCTCGCCGCCGCCACGACGTCGGCATGCCTGAACAGCGTGACACCGCGCGGCGACTCGGCCAGCGGGCCGGCGGCGCGCATGCGGTCGTAGGTGCCGAGCTGGTCGGCCAGCACCTCCTGCGACAGGGGCGACCAGGTCGGGATGGGTCTGCGCATGGGGTGATTTTCACATGGACCCACTGGCCGGCCGGAGCTGGGTCGGGCGCCGGCGCAAGCCGAAGGCCTGCGGCCAGGGCGCCTTCGCGGCCGCGCCGGCCGCATGGCCCGGCCGCAGCCGCCCGCGCGCCGCGCGCAACCGCGTTCAGATGCCGAACGGTCTCTCCGCCGCCAGCCGCTCGGGACTGCGCCCGATCAGGGTCAGGCGCGGCGTCTGTTCGGGCGGCATGTTGGCGACGATGCGCTGCACCAGGGTCACCCAGTCGCCGTCGTAGCGGCCCTCGTCCCACACCCGCAGCAGCTCCTGCGTGAAGCGGCCGTTGCCGACGCCGTCCTGCGATTCCTGGTTGTCCTGGCAGCCGGCCACCAGCAGCACCGGGCCACGCAGCGGCGTGTCGAGCTCGCGCGTCAGCACGCGCTCGTCCGGGCCGCGATGCTGGCGGCCGAGCCGGGTGTAGAAGTCGCGATGGGCGCGGAAGGTCCTGGCCGCCAGCGCGGGCGGCAGCAGCCGGGTGCGGACCGCCGGCGTGCCCTCGGCCCGGGCCGGTTGCGCGGTGCGCGCCGCGCGCGACACCGTGCCGCTGTGGCAGCTGTCGGAGATCATCACGATGCGCACGTCGTCGGTGAACATCGACCACAGCTCGTAGATCTCGTCGTCGATCAGCATGCCGTCGTACAGGCACAGCGTCTCGTCGGCGCCGTCGTCCTCGTCGGCGTTGAAGTCGGGCACCTGGCTGCCGTGGCCGGCGTAGGTGAGCAGGAAGAAGTCGCCGGCCTTCAGCTGCGCCGCCGCGGCGGCGACGGCCTGCTTCACCGCATCGCGCGTCGCCTCGGCGTCGAGCAGCACGGTGCGCTTCTCGAAGTTGCGCCCGGCCGCGATGCGCTCCATGTCCTCGGCGTCGAAGTGGCAGCCGAAGAGCTCGGCATCGGCACCATAGTGCCCGGCATCGACCTTGTTCAGCCCGATGTGCAGCGACCAGCCGCGACGTGCCGGCGCCGGCACGGCCGCTGCCGCCGACCGTTTGCCGCCACGCGTTCGCGGCGCCCGCGTGCGCCCGGCGACCTGTTCGATCGCCGTTTCGAAACGGTCCGCCACGCGGCCATAGCCGGCGTCCTTGGGGTGCAGCTCGTCGTGCCAGACATCGAGCGTGCTGCCCACCGCCCCGCGCACGTCGACATGGATCGCCCGCGCGCCAAAACGCGAGACGAGCTGGCGCAGGCGCTCGTTGAAGCGGTCGATCATGTGCGCGGCGATGCCGCGCTGCACGCTGCCGTCTTCGATGCCGCGCGAGAGCATCGGCTTGCCGAGCCACTTGCCGCCGTTCGGGATCACGTAGTCGTAGCCGTGGCAGACGGCGACCACGCCGGGCTCGGCCTCGACCTCGCGCAGCACGCGCTCGAACATCGCGAGCGCGTGGTCGAGCAGTCGCTCGAAGCTCGGCAGCACGTGCGCCGCCGGCGACAGCGCCGGATCGAAGTCGCGCAGGTGGGCGCGCAGGTTGCCGCCGCCCAGCGCGTCGTTGCCGCCCGCCGAGAGCAGGAAGATCGACGCCTGGGTCTCGCGGAGCGCATCGATATATTCGTGGTCCTTGAGCATGTTCTCCAGCGTGTCGCCGGCCGCGTCCAGGCTGCGCACGGCGAAGCCCTTGGCGAACAGGTGGTCGATCGTGTCTTCGAGCTTGATCGGGTACTGGAACCAGGAGTCGCCCTCCGACACCAGCACCGGCCCCTGGTAGCCGTCGGCGAGCATGCGGTCGAAGCGGACCCGGCGCCGCATGCGCGCGATGCCGTTGGCGAAGTTCATTGCCGCCTCGCTGCGCGCCCGCGCCTCGGCCGGGTCGACGGGCAGTGCCACCGTGGCCGGGTTGAGCTGCAGCTTGGGATGGAACAGGCCGGACCGCTCGTCGTCGACGACGAAATAGGCGGCGAGCTCGCTTTCGGGAATGGAAAGGTCGGCCAGCCTGCGGTTGAGTTCGGCGGGGGTGATGCGCTTGTCGGTCATGCTCGTCTCCTCGGCAGGGTCGGATTCATCGTTGGCGGCCCGCAGCGCCGGGTCAGACCGGCTTGTCGGCCTTGCCCGCCAGCTCGAGCAGGGCCTGGGCGCTGAGCCTTTCGATCGGTATCGACGTGCCATCGGCCAGCACCAGGCGCGCGCCTGGCGCACCCTTCCTGCGGCACATCTCGACGATCTGCTGCACCACGGTGGCCGCACCCCCCAGCGCCGACACCGCGGTGCCCGCCAGCGTGACCCACAGCGTGATCTGGCCGGCATCGATGGCCCGCGTGGTGCCGGGATCGCACTCGTCCACTCCCTCGGTGGCGGCGACCTCCCGGGCCAGCGCCTTGGCGGCCGCGTAGCTGGCGTCCGCGGGCAGTTCGATCAGGAAGGCCTGCAGTCGATGACTCATGGATGGTCCTCTGGATGCGTCGCGGGATGTCGGGAACCGGTGGGAAACCCGGCCAGCTGCCAATTGGCCCAGAAGCCGAACCGGCAGTGAAGCTGGCTCAAGCTGGCCTGTCGATGGGCCTGCGCCGGTGTCTTGCCTGCGGCCAGCGCGGCATGGAAGCCCTGCATGAAGGCGCAGGCCACGGCCGACTGCGCCGCCCACAGACTGGTCAGCACATGGCGCGCACCGGCCTGGAACAAGGGCATGGCCAGCCCCAGCCACTCGTCCGACACGAGCGCCACGCCGTCGATCTGCTCGCCGTGCCGGCCCACGTCGCAGGCGCTCATGCACACCACCTCGGCCTTCAAGTCCACGCCGAACAATTCACTGGCGCGCAGCGCCTCGTTGCCCAGGTACAGGCTGGCATCGAGCGGGCTTTCGGGCACGAAGCTGCCGTGGCAGGCGAGGTGGATGACGTCGAAACGCGGCCAGTCGGCAAGCGGCGCCCGCGCCGAGAATCCTTCGTCCGGCGACAGCACGTGCTGCTGCACAGGGTGACCCAGCGGCTGCCAGGCCTCGGCGATGCCGCGCAGTTCGTCGACCACGTCGTACAACGGCTGGCTGCGAAAGCCGTCCTGCTCGCAGCCCAGCAGCAGCACCTCGCGTGGCGCAGCGCCCGACCCCGGATCGGCTGCCGAAGGAAAGGGCAAGGCCAGCGTCGGCAGCATCTGCATGGCGAAGCGTTCGATCAGCAGGCCGGTGGGGGCATCCGCCGGTCCCAGCTGCATGGCATGCAAGGGCAGCTGCCTGAGCTGGCGGTGGGGCGTGACGAGCAGGGTGTGGCAACCCTGCAGGGCTTCGAGCACCGCGGGCGGCAGCAGACGGTCGCCCAGCGGTGCGGGCAGGGGCTGCTCGATGAAACCCGGGTGCCGGCCCGCGAACGCCCGTGTGCGTGCTTCCAGCGCCCCCAGCGCTTCGCCGGTCCACATCACCTGGGCCAGGCGGGGCTGGCGGTCGCTGCCGGCATGAAACACCAGCAGGCGCCAGTCGCCCCGCTCGGGCAGCCAGTACCAGGACACCACGCCGCACCCGGCGGGCAGCCGCGCGAGCTGCGCCTGCAGGTCCAGTGGCGGCGGCAGTTGCATGGCGGCGGCGACGCGGGGGCTTTGTCGCATGGCCTGCTGCATGAGCGACTGGCGCTCGGCCGCCAACGCCGCGCGGCGCTCCAGCGCCGCCTCGCTGCCCGAGCCCTGCGCCTCCAGCGACTGCAGGCGGCGATCCAGATCCTGCAGCGGCCCGGCGATGGCCGGATCCAGACTGCGCAGCCATCCGCCCTGCGTCATGGCCTGCCGCAGCGAGAAGCTCTTGGCGCGTTCGGCCACCTGCCAGGCGCGCAAGATGGCCGGCGGCCGGGCCGCGGCCGGATCGACCCAGCGCAGGGCCAGCGCGAGCGCCTGGTCGAACCGGTCCTGCTGGGCGGCCAGGTAGCGCTGCTGGTCGAACATGCTGCGCTGGGCGCGGGTGAGCTGCTCGACGGTGGCCAGCGCCCGCTCGGCCAGCGGCCAGCTCGCCTCGTTGCCGCGCGCCCGTGCCAGCGTCAGGGCCGCGCCGGCGGCAATGTCCGGCGGGCCGGGCTGTTCGAAGAAGGCCCAGGCCCCCGCCGCCAGCGGCTCGGCCTCGCACGGCCGTCCCAGCGACAGCAGCGCTCGCGCCTCGGTGAGCTCGGTGGCACGCAGGCCGCGCCAGTGGCCGCCGGCCTGCATCGGCGGCGCCAGCGCGCGCGCGCAGCGTGCCATCTCGGCCGGGTCGCCGCGCCACTCCGCCAGCCGCATGGCGCAGGCCTCGGTGATCCAGGCATTGGCGTCGTCGGCCAGTTCCCGGCGCAGCGCCTGCAGCGCCTGTGCGGCCGCGGCGTCGTCGTGCCACGGGGAATAGGGTGCGCCGTACAGGCGCGCGCGGGCATCGAGCAGCAGGGTGCGGACGGTGTGGCGCGGCAAGGGCTTGAGCCGGTCGATCAGGGTCTCGGCCTCGTCGAGATCGGCAGCGGCCTCCTTCAGGCGCATGGCCCAGTGCCGGATGCCGGCGCGCTGCACCAGGGTGTCGGCCAGTTCATGGGCCAGCGCGCCATCGCCGGACTGTGCCTCGTGCCGCCCGCGCAGGCGGTCGATGAGCGCGCTCAGGCTCTCGTCGGCGGCCAGCAGTTCGCCGTCTTCGGCATCCAGCGTGGCGAGATCGCGCTCGGCCTTGCTCACGGCATGCGGCGCAAGGTTCAGGCGGCGGCCCGCGCTGTGATCGCGGCTTTCAGGTGCTGGCGCTCCAGCGCGCGGTCGTTGAGCTTGGACGCCACCCGGGCCAGCCTTTCATGGCTGCGTGCCACCAGTTCCTTCACGCCGATCTGCTGCGCGCGTTCCAGGCATTCCCGGTAGGCCGCGCGGGCGTCGTCGTTGCGCCCCTCCAGCATGGCCGAAGTGCCTTCCATCTCGCGACGCGACCACTCCCCGAACAGCACCGAGAACTGCACCTGACGCGGCAGCTCGTCGAAGGGCACCGGCAGCGGGAACTGGATCGGCCAGCGCTGCCGGAAGGGCTCGGGGCCATCGACATAGTGGTCTTCGATGACCAGCGCCTTGCTGCCGACGTCGTTGGCGCCCATGGCCTCGAGCTCGGCCATCACCGCGTCGGCCTGGCCGGACATCGCCAGCGCGGTGATGTCGGCCTTCAGTTGTTCGGTGCCACCGGGGTAGTGGCCGGTGCGCGTCAGTTCACGCACGCCGGCCAGCACGGCCTGGGGATCCACGTCGCGCCCCTTCGAGGGCGGGCTCACGGCGGCCTTCATGGGCATGGGCTTGCTCCTCGGAGGTTCGGCCTCGATCCGCTGGCGTTCCGCCCAAAGCTGGTGGCTGGCCGCCAACACGGCCTGGAAGAAGGCCTGCACGTCTTGCAGCATGTTCATCCGTTGCTGCCATGCAGGGTCGCGTTGACCGGTCTGCAACCGCGCCATGCCATAGGTGATGCGGTCCTCGATCGATCCGCCCCAGGAGTTGCCCTCGGCCGACTGGTGCTCCTGGATGCGGCTGGCGCAGTTGTCGACCATCTGCTGGACATGGGACGCGAATTGCCGATAGCCGGCCGGCGTGAGCTGGCGCACATGCGCCACCAGGGCCCGCTGGCGCCCGGGTCCGTCGAGTTCGTCGTACCAGCGGCCCAGCAGGGCCAGGTCGTCGTCGAACGACTGGGTCGGGCCGGGCGAGGCCGGCGCCGGCACATCGCGCGGGAGTTCGCCGCGGCGTGCGGTATCGGCCGATTCGAGCAGGCGCTGCAAGCCTGCCTTGCGGGCAGGATCGTGCTCCTGGTTGACCAGCATCGACAACGTGACCTTCAGGCCAGCAAAGCCGGCGTCGGACAGGCCCTGGGTGTAGGCCCGCAGTTGTCGAACCACATCGGCCGGCGTTGCACCCAGGGCCTGGTTGGCAAAGCTCACGTGCTGCAGATACGCTGCGCCGGCGTTGACCAACTTGCCCAGACCCGACAACAAGCCACTTGCCATGTCGACCTCCGCCATGACGCTGCCGTGACCCCGGGGCACGGCCCCTGGGGCAATACTAGATCTCGGTCGGCTGTCCGTGACGAGCGGGACCGCTTCGTTCTAGGGGTGCGCAGGCAAGCCCGCCGTGGGTCCGGATCAGGCCGAGCGCGGGGCGACCTGGGCCCGCGGCACAATTGACGCGGCGGGCCGGCTCCAGCATCGGCCACCGCGCCATAACAACGACAACGAGGAGACACGCATGGGCGAGGCCATCGACCAGGTGCGGCTGAACTTCAACCCGCAGGCGCAGCTGGGCCTTTCGCTCGTGCTCGCGCTGGTGATGTTCGGCATCGCGCTCGACCTGCGCGTGGCCGACTTCTCACCTTCCTGCTGATCCAGGCGGTGCGGCCGCTGCCGTCGATCGCGCTCGGCATGCTGCTCGTGTCGTCGTGCCCGGCAGGGCACATCTCCAACTTCTTCACCCACCGTGCGCGCGGCAATGCGGCGCTGTCGGTCTCGATCAGCACGCTGTCGACGGCGGGCGCGCTGTTCTTCACGCCGCTCAACGTCGCCTTCTGGGGCTCGCTGGATCCGGCGATGAATGCGCTGCTGCGCTCGTTCTCGCTCGACCCGCTGCACATGCTGTTCGACCTGTCGCTGATCCTCGGCCTGCCGCTCGCCGCGGGCATGTTCATCGCGCACCGGTACGCGGCGCTGGCCGGCAAGGTGCACGGCCCGATGCGCAACTTCTCGCTCCTCGTGCTGGTCGGCTTCGTCCTCGCCGCGCTGGCGCTGAACTGGGGCTTCTTCCTGCAGTACGGGCGCTTCGTCGTCGTCGTCGTCTTCATCCACAACGCGCTCGCGCTGGCCAGCGGCTACGGCCTGGCGCGCGCGGCCGGGCTCGCCGAGCGCGACTGCCGCGCGGTCGCCTTCGAGACCGGCATCCAGAACTCGGGCCTGGGCCTCGTGCTCGTCTTCAACTTCTTCGGCGGCCTGGGCGGCATGGCGATCGTGACAGCATGGTGGGGCATCTGGCACATCGTCGCCGGGATGGCCTTGTCGACCTTCTGGATGCAGCGCGTGCCGGCGGGGGCAACGCCATGAGCCCGGCCCGACGGGTTCTCGTCACCGGTGGCGGCGGCTACCTCGGCAGCCAGGTCGTCGCCGCGCTCGCCGGGCGCGGCACCGAGGCGGTGGTCAGTCTGGACGTGCGCGAGGCGCCGCCCGAGCGCCGCCGGCCCGGCGTCGTTCACGCCGCGGCGGACATCCGCGACCGCAGCCGCCTCGAGGCGCTGTTGCGCGAGCACGCCATCGACACCGTCGTCCACCTCGCCGCGATCGTCACGCCGGGCAAGAAGGCCGACCGCGACTTCGAGTACCAGGTCGACGTCGTCGGCACCGGCAACGTCCTCGACGCCTGCGTCGCCGCGGGCGTGGGTCATGTCGTGATCTCGTCGTCGGGCGCGGCTTACGGCTATCACGCCGACAACCCGGCCTGGCTGACCGAGGACGACGCGATCCGCGGCAACCAGGAGTTC